>NZ_JAILKR010000084.1 GCF_024693525.1 Selenomonas sp.
GCAAATCGCCGGCGGCGGGGGAGACAGTACCAACGCTCCACCGGTGACAACCCGCTACAAGAAATTTTTGCCTTTTAATTAAGAGTTGGAAAACAGTTAAACGCGCTTCGCTTGAACGAAACTGCTTTTCCAACGAGAACGCAGGCAAAAATTTCTTGCTTCACGCGGAACGTCAAGGCTCCGCTTATGGTACTGTCTCCCCCGCCGCCTAGGTTAGAGCCGGCACAAAACTGCCTTCCCCTCTGGGGAAGGTGCCCCGTCAGGGGCGGATGAGGTGGCACCTTAAGCTATTATGCTTATCGTAATGCGTATAAAGGAACCTCATCCGAGCGCTTCGCGCCCACCGCCCGGGAGGAAGGCTTTTGGTTCCAACCTCAGCCGCCACCAGGGACAGTGCCATAAACGGAGCCTTGATGGTTTCCGTTAAGAACGAAATTTTTATCCTCCCCCTTCGTCGGAAAAATTCTACCGTTCAAGCGAAGCGCGTTTTGGATTTTTCCGATGCTTCATTGCGGATAAAAATTTCGTTTAGGAAAACATCTTGGCGGAGTGTTGGCACTGTCCCTGGTGTCGGCGAAGCGCTGCTTCGAATCGGAAAACGCGAAATAACGAACGGACAAATGGGAATTTGCCAGTTGTCTTGAGGGATGGGGCGTGTTCGTCAGATGGTGTGATTTATGTTATAATAGCCCCGTAATGATTTATGAAGTTTCTTTTATTTATAGGAGTAGAGGGGGAGCAAGTTGCGCATCGTAGTGGTGGGGGCTGGCAAGCTGGGATACAGCATTGCCGAGCTGTTGTCAAAAGAACAATTTGATGTAGTCGTTGTGGACCAGGATGAGAGTCAGCTGGAAGCAGCTAAGAACACGCTGGACGTGCTCACCATTGCGGCCAATGGCGCCAGCCCGATTACCATGAACGATCCGGATATCCGTGACTCGGATATCCTTATTGCTGTGACCGCCAGTGACGAAGTCAATATGGTCAGCTGTATTTTGGCGAAGAAGCATGGAATCAAGCATACGATTGCCCGAATTCGCGATATGCAGTTTATGAGTGAGGCCAAGGACTATCTCAAGGACAACTTCGACATTGATTTGATGCTGAACCCAGAGCTCATTACCGCTAACGAAATCAACCGCATTTTGATGACGCCGGCGGCCCTTGATGTGGAGGATTTCGCCCATGGGAAAATACGTCTGTTCGAGACGAAGGTTCAGCGTAAATCCCCGCTGGCCCGGGTTCCCCTCAGGGATATCCAGTTGCCGAAGGGCGTGCTGGCCGGCATGATTTTCCGGGATCACCGCATGATTATCCCTCATGGTGATGACTGCCTGCTGCCTCATGATAATGCCTATTTCATCGGCATTCCGGAGGAGATTGAGAAGTTCAGCCAGAGTTTTGTCCAGCGCGATGCCCGCAAGCTTCACCGCGTGGTTATCATCGGTGCTGGCCGTGCGGGAAGGGCCTTGGCGACGATGTTTGACAAGCAGAATGTCCACGTGAAGGTCATCGATAAAGACCGTGAGCGCTGCCGGCTGATGGCTGGTCTGCTGGAAAACGGCATCGCCATTTGCGGCGATGGTACGGATATCGATTTGCTCACGGAAGAGGGAGTAGCTGAGGCCGACGTGGTGGTCTGCCTGACGGAAGATGATAAGCTCAATCTGATGTTGGCCCTGTTATCGCGTCATTTGTCGGGCAACAAGACCAAGACCGTCGTTCGCGTTGCCCGCAATGAATATGTGGAGCTCATGGAGAAGGTGGGTGTCGATATCGTTCTGTCGGCGCGCCTGCTCTCGGCCAGTGAGGTGTTGGCCTTTGCCCGCCGTGGCGGCGTTGTATCGGTATCGCTGCTGGAAGGCGCCAAAGCTGAGGCCGTGGAAGTTATTGTGCAACAAGGAGCTCCGGTGGCGGGGAAACGCCTGATGGACGTCAAGCTGCCCCGGGAGTGTCTGGTCTGCGCTTACGTTCGCGATGGTGAGGCAGTTATCCCGAATGGTAATACGGTACTGCAGCCTGGTGACCGGACGATCCTGTTTATCCAGACGAAATTCTCGCAGAAGGTTATTCAGTATTTCAAGGGCAGGGACTGATATGGCACTGATGGAAAAAGGAAGCGGCTGGGAGCTGTTCTGGCTGCTGATGGGGCGCACGTCCTCCCTTTTGGGGCTGGCGATGCTGGTTCCGGCGGTGGTGGCCTTGTTCTGGCAGGAGCCAGAGGCTTGGCTGTTTTTGATGCCGGCCAGTTTTGCCCTGTTTTTGGGCGTCTTCATGATGTGGATGGGGCAGGACCACATGCGCCAGCTTACCATTCGTGAGGGAGCACTCTTTATGGTGTTGGTCTGGCCCTTTATGGGGATGATTGGATTGATGCCCTATTATAGTTCCGGATTGCTGCCCAACTGGTTTTCAGCCTTTTTCGAGAGCATCTCGTCCCTTACAACGACGGGGCTTTCTTGTCTGCCGTTTGACCGCGCGGGTTTGCCGCGCTCTTTGCTTTTATGGCATACGCTGATGAGCTGGCTGGGGGGGCTTACCTTTGTGTCCGTATTGGTTACGGTACTGCCGCAGGTCAGCGGCTGCTTTGGCTTGACGTTGTCGGCGCGGCAGACGATTTTTTTCAGCCCAGTCTGGAACCGCATGAGCCAGTCGGTCAATCAGGGGGTCAGCGTGTATGTCGTTTTGACACTGCTGGCAGCGGGGCTTTTCTGGCTGGCAGGCTTGCCGTCCTTTGATGCGCTGCTGCAGTCCATGCTAACGATATCCTCCAGTGGCGGCAGTTCGGTGGCATCCTTTATGTTCTACGACAATGTCTGGTTGGAACTGGCCGCTGTGCTGGCCATGGTGATTTCGGGTATGAATCTATTGCTTTGCTGGAAGGTCTGGAACCGTAAAAGTTTCTGGCTTCTCTGGAAAGACACGGAACTGCGCGCTTTTTTGCTGATTTTCTTGTTGGCAGGCAGCATGATTTCCCTTCATTTGTATCTCATGCAGTGCTATGGTGGGGCCGGCAGTATCCGTTATGGTTTTTTCCAGGCGATATCCTTCTTGTCCACTAGCGGCTTTGCCTCGGCAAGTTTTTGGTATTGGCCGGATTTTGACCGGTATGTGTTATTCCTGCTGGTCTTTGTGGGCGGCTGTATCGGTTCGGCTGGTGGCGGCCTGAAGGTAGTCCGCATTTTGGTTCTGTTGCGGATGGCCCGGGCGGAGATTCATCGGACCCTGCATCCCCATATGGTGGTCAGCATCAAGATGGATGGCTTGCCAGTGGCGGCGAAGATTGTGGGTCGCATTTTGGCCTTTTTCTTTTTATATGTGCTGATTTTTACGGTCTTTTCCCTGCTGATTTCCATTACGGGCCTGGGCCTTTTGCCCTCCATGGGAATCGCTGCGGGCTGCCTGACCAGTACAGGTTCCACGGCGGCGCTCTTTGGCATCGGCAGCTTGGCCTTCCTGCCTGATTGGGGGAAATTTGTTTGCAGTTTGTTGATGATTATCGGACGTGTCGAGATTTTTTCCTTTTTGATTTTAATCGATGTGAGCGTGCGGATGCTCCACCAGAAGTGGTGAAACTATGGATTTGAAAATAGTTTGTTATATTCTGGGAAGGCTGGTAATCGCCGAGACGATTATCCTGCTCATTCCCTTTTTGATGGCCCTGTACAATAGTGAGGCGAGCATCCAGGGCTTTGCCGTGGCTTTGGGCCTTTGCGCGTCCGTGGGCATGGTTTTGCTCAGCAACGGACGGGTGCGGGTGGAACATCTGACCATGCGCGAGGGCATTGCCATCACGGGAATTGGCTGGATTCTGGCAACGTCATTGGGGATGCTGCCCTTTGTCTGCGGCGGCTATCTCGGCGTTCTCGATGCCTGGTTTGAAAGCATTTCCGGGTTTACGGGAACCGGGGCGACTGTCATGGAAAACTTGTCGGTCATTCCCCCTAGTATTTTGTTCTGGCGCATGATGACTCATTGGTTTGGCGGCTTGGGGATTATCGTCATCTTTATTGCCTTGCTGCCCCAGACGGGGCAGAGCACGGTCTACATGTATAATGCAGAGACTACCGGCCCCACCCGGGAGCGGGTTCTGCCACGGCTGCGGGATATGACGAAGGCCCTGTTCCAGATGTATACGATGTTTACTGTGATTGCGATGGTGGTTTACTGCTTTTGCGGCCTGTCCTTCTACGATGCGGTAACCCATGCCATGAGCACCATAGGTACCGGCGGCTTTTCCACTTATGACGATAATGCCATGCATTTTGACAATATCCCACTGGAAGCCTGGATGACCTTTTTCATGATTTTGGCAGGAGGCAATTTTGGCCTTTATTACCGGATTTGGCGCAAGGGGCCCGGCGTGGTCCGGCACAATTCGGAGTTCAAGGCGTATATCGGTATTGAGATTACGGCAATGCTGCTGATTACCGCCAATCTGGTTTGTTCCATGGATGTAAATCCCTTTGAGGCCTTTCGCTATGCCAGTTTCCAAGTCGGTTCCATTTCGACGACGGGGTTCGTTTCGGCAGATTTTGACCAGTGGCCGGGGTTCTCCAAGGGCATTTTGCTGTTATTGATGATATGTGGTGGCTGTGCTGGTTCGACGGCTGGCGGCATGAAGGTGAGCCGCATGGTTTTGCTGGTGAAAAATGCCTGGGCGGTGGTCCATCAGAAATTGTCCCCGCGCCGGGTGGTGGAAGTCCATATGAATGGTAGCAAGGTGGATGAAGACACCCTGCTTCGCGTGGGGCAGTTCTTTTTCCTGTATATCTTGTTCATCGTATTTTGGGCTTTGCTGCTGACGGCTGACGGGCTGCCGGTATTCGACTCGCTGGGGATAAGCATCACGGTCATGGGCAGCGTGGGGCCGGCTTTTGGCGTGGCGGGAGCGACTTGCACCTATGCCGGCTTGTCGGTCTTTGCCAAGAGCATCCTCTGTGTGGCCATGCTATTGGGACGCCTGGAGATGTTTACCCTGCTGATCATGCTGTCGCCGGATTTCTGGCAAAAGGGAAATCGTTGGTAAATGGGAAGGAGATTTTTCGTGCTGAGTAATTTGTTTGTGGCCATTGGCGCAGTGGTGCCGATGTTCTGCCTAATTCTTATTGGGGTTTTCGTTAAACGGACGAAAATGCTGACGGATGAGGAACTGGTTCATACGAATCGCATGGTGTTCCGGGTCTTTTTCTTCTGCATGATGTTCTACAACATCTATACGACGGATTTGTCTGCGACCTTCCGTCCGGGACTCATGCTGTTTGGCGGCCTGGGGGTCATTGCGGTATTTTTGCTGGCCACGCTCTTTGTCTGCAAATTCGAGCCGAGCAATAAGCGGCGCGGCGCGATGATTCAGGCGATTTTCCGCAGTAATTTCGTTCTGATGGGGATTCCCCTGGTGAGCAATATTTTCGGCGAGGACCAGTTGGCTCTGCCGACGATGATGATTGCCATCGTTGTGCCGATTTACAATGTGGTGGCAGTGTTTGTGCTGGAGACTTTTCGGGGCGGCCGGTTCTATCTGCCGGGGATTTTACTGGGGGTGCTGAAAAATCCCATGATTCTCGGGGCAATTGCAGCGGTGGTATTCCTGCTGGTGGGGGTACCGGTGCCAGCACCGGTACTAAAGCCCATCAAACAGGTGGCGGCGGCGACGACGCCGGTGGCGCTGATTATTCTGGGGGCATCCTTTAAGGGCAGCAGCTTCCACGCCCATGTGAAACAGTTGGTGGCCTGCGTGGCAGCACGCCTTATCCTAGTGCCAGCGGTTATGATTGGCCTAGCCATTTATCTGGGATTCCGGGGCATGGAGCTCATCACCCTCACGGCGATTTTTGCTTCCCCCTGCGCGGTGGCCAGCTTTGCCATGGCACAGCAGATGGGAAGTGATGCCGATTTGGCAGGGAACTGCGTCGTCTATACCAGTGCTCTTTCCTGTTTGACGCTTTTTGGCTGGGTGTTTGCCTTAAAGTCCTTGGGCCTGTTCTAAGGATGGGTTAAGTTGACGGTATCCAGCTGGTCCGATATAATTAGGATAGTGTGATTTTGAATGAAAGACCTGGTTTGACTGGTTGATTTAGAAGGAGTGTCCGCGAGTGAAAAGAGCAATTGTATGCGGTGTGGCTGTGGCCGCAAGCATCCTGTTTGGCGGCATGGCACCGGCTATGGCTGCACAGGAGCAGGCAGCTCAGGCAGAAGAGCAGCAGAAATATGTAGAATCGGACGATGTATTCCGCACGGCGGGCCTTGGCAGCGGCCAGCTGACGGGGGAATACCGGTTGACGAAATACGATGTTATTTCGTTGAATATCGTCGGCTTCCCGGAGGGGCTGGGATATTCAACGGTCAATGGTTCCATTAGCTCTAGCAGCTCCAGTAGTTCGAATGATTTGCTGATTGGCCCGGATGGCCGTGCGGCAATTCCTTATATCGGCAATGTGAAATTGGCTGGCCTGACTCTCAATGAAGCAAAAGAGCTCATTCAGAGCAAGCTTTCCGAATACCTCCGCATCCCCAGCATGTCGGTATCGGTTAAGAACTATGGCAAGCGCAAGATTTACGTTATGGGCGAGGTGGAAAAACCGGGCATTCAGGAATTGGATATCGATAGCCTCAATGCCTATGCAGCCATCACTTCGGCGGGCGGCTTCACCAAGCGCGGCCGCAGCACGCGTGTACAGGTACTGCGCGTTATCGATGACACGATGTACTATACGCAGCTGAATATGAAAACGTATGTAAAACGTCATGACCTGACGCAAAATGTTGTCTTGCAGGATGGCGATATCGTCTATGTACCGAAATCCAACGGCATTCGCTGGAACGAGGATGTATTGCCGTATGTCAGTGCTTGGGCATTGTATAAGAATTTGACCGATTAATCGGGGGGCAACAGGAACCGCTGGTTTGTAAAGAACCGGCGGTTTTTTCTTGCGCAAATTACAGTTTGTAGGGGAGTAGTACCCAGTTCGTATTCGAGGTAAGTCGCTGGCGGCGGGGGCCCCAGTACCAACGCTCCACCGGTGACAACCCGCTACAAGAAATTTTTGCCTTTTAATTAAGAGTTGGAAAACAGTTAAACGCGCTTCGCTTGGACGAAACTGCTTTTCCAACGAGAACGCAGGCAAAAATTTCTTGCTTC
>NZ_JAILKR010000090.1 GCF_024693525.1 Selenomonas sp.
GCTGCAACAAAGGCAGCCAATACATAGAACTGAATGAAATGTATGAGCAATTTCTTCCCCACAGAAGATTCCATGAGGAAAAACCTTTCGCCTAAAGTCAAGAACAGCGAGAATACATACCACAATGAGCCCATTCCCTGCGGCATGCGGAAATGGGCTCATCTTGAAAAACATTCAGTTCTAACGGTCAGGTAAAAGCCTGACTCTTTCTAAACCAAATCGTCCAAGATCCCCATCCCCATCGCTCGCAGGTCAAACGGTGATCGTCAATCAGGCAGTTCTCCTGGCTCCAGTTCATCGCTTCTCCGCGCCTTCCCAAAGAGGCTTTTTCCCTCTCCAGTGACATATCTGCGGAGTCACTCGCTGTTACAGTGGCGGGACCGCGCCGGATTTTACCGGCTTCCCTATTAAGTCTTTCGACACCTGATCCAATCGCGATATTCTTTTTTAACTGACACTTATTTTACTATTGTTTTCGCTTATTGTCAAATAATTTTCCAATTTTTCTCGCAATGCACGACGATTTACCTTGCCACGGTCATTAAGGGGCATTTTTTTCAGGAAACAAAGGAGGCTGGGAACCTCCACCGGCTTTAGCGACTGGCGGATTTTCCGCCGCAGCCAAGACTCCTTGATGCCTTCATCACGGACGATAAAAGCCGCTAAGGTACTGCCGCGCAATTTATCGGCGCAGGGCAGTACCACCGCTTCGCGGATGCCAACCACCGCCTGCAATTCGTTCTCTACCCGCAGTGTGCTGATTTTGACGCCACCCTTATTCACCCAGGCATCCCGGCGGCCTTCAAAAATCAATTCTCCCTTTTCATTTAGATAGCCCGTATCCTTTACCGTAAAGGGAATCTTTGCACCACTCACATGATAGGGTGTATCCACATAGATAAGGCCATCGTGCACCGTAACCCCAATTCCCGGGAAGGGCCGCCCCAAATTGCGGCTGTCGCGCCCGGGATCCGCGCAAATCGCATAGGAGATGTAGTTTAGCTCACTTGCCCCATAGTAGAGAAGAAGCTGCGCCTGGGGCAAAAGCCGCTGTAAATCGCAGATATTGCGCGCACTCAAAAGCTGGGAACCTGTAAACAGGGACTGCACATCGGACAATGGTTCCTTTAGCGCCGCCGCCAGCAGCTGCAATTTGGTGGGAATCAGGTAAATTACATCTACCGCCCACCCGCGCATAAGCTTTCCCCAGCGGCGGCAATGCATCCTTTCACTTGTGATGATGCTGCCTCCTTCATAGAGAACCGCCAGCAGGGAATTGAGATTGCCCGTAAAGCTAAGGCTCCCCTGTAAAAAGAGCCGCGAATCATGACCGACATGAAAAATTGGATTCTGTACGGGAAAGAACCCCGCCCAACTCTCGTAGGTGCGATACATTACCTTGGGCGCCCCCGTCGTACCAGAGCTCAATACCCCAAGAATATCCGGCGCCTCATGCCTCACCCTTTCACACGCGTTTTCTTCCCATGACAGGTCAAATTTTGACTGGTCAAAAGCTGACTTGTCAGATTTGACCGAAAGGGTCAAAAGCCCCTGCAAGCGGTTTTCCCGCAGGATTTCCTGCACTTCCCCAGGGGCAAAACCATGATGCAACAGGATAGGCCGCATCTTTACCGCCTGCAAGGCCAAAAAGCCCGCCAGCTGACCGGCAAAGGTATCCGCCAGCAGCAAAACATCGGCCCCAGCCGCCCCCTGCGGCAGGCGTTCTGCGATTTGACCGGTCAACTGCTGAACCACTGCCAAAAATCGTTGATAGCTCCATTTCTCCCCATCCACCACGAGAAACAGCTTATCCGGCTGACTTGCCGCCCATTTTTGTAACAACGTATAATCGTTCATTCCACCAGCTCCAATGCAATCGCTTCCCCCATGCCGCCAGCACCGGCAATGGATAAAATCCCCCGACCGCCGCCAGCTCTTTGCAAGGACTTAATAAGATGGGCCAGCAAAATCCCTCCCGAGGCTCCATAGGGATGACCATAGGCCAGCGCCCCACCCAGGGAGTTGTACTTGGCCACACAAGCGGGATGCTTCCGCTCAAACAGCACGTCGATGACGGCAAAGGCCTCGTTGAACTCGATGGCCTGCAAATCCTCATAGCGCCAGCCCAGCCGCGTAAGCAGTACATCTGCCGTACGCATGGCTCCCCGCGGACTCTGAGCAGGACTTCCTCCCACCGAGGCCGTTCCCACGATGCGGGCCAGCGGCCGCTTTCCCTGCCGCTCCAGATAATTCTTTGACGCCAGCACCGCAAAAGCCGCGCCATCATTAGTCGAACAGGCGGTTCCCGCCGTTAGCGTCGTGCCCTCCCCCAAAAGCAGTGGCAAACGGTCGAGCAGTCGCTTACTCATGTGCGGACGAATACCATCATCCCGTGACCATCCCTGAATCGGCACAATCACATCCTGCAAAACACCATCCCTTCGGGCAGCCGCCGCCCGGGTATGGGAATATAGCGCCCACTTTTCCAGCTCAGCCCGAGTTATCCCCTCCTCGGCCGCCACGCGTTCAGCACCGCGAAGCATCGTATCCGGGGCCATATCCTCCGGGGCGAACTGGGCCGTATAATATCGGCCATCTCCCGTTGGCACCAGGGCATAGCGGTCATCAAGCGGCGCATAGGTCCGCAAAGGCTGAAGCGACGAACTTTCCATTCCCCCCGCCAGCCATATATCCCCTTGGCCACTTGCGATTTTCGCATAAGCCATGCCTATGGCTGCAGCCGCTGACGCGCACTGCATATCCACCGTACAGGCTGGCACCTCCTCACAAAGTCCCGCCAGCAGTGCCATAAGCCGCGTGATGTTGCCGCCAGTTCCCACGGCATTGCCGCCTAAGATGCCATCCACAGCCGTAAGCTCACACCGCCGCAACAGAGCCTTTATCACTTCAGCCCCTAACACCTCAGGCCGTATCGCTTTGAATCGTCCCTTCCTGCCCACAATCGGCGTCCGCAGTGCCGCCAGTACATATACCTCCTGCATGGTCAAAGGTTCTCAAACATTTTATTGATGCGCACACCGATAAAAGCCGCTAGCAGCGCCTTCATAATATCGCCGGGGATAAAGGGGAACACCGCCATGATAAGTCCTTGCCAGAGCCCCACCTTCATGACCAGCATCATCGAAATCAAACCGCCCACATAGGTAAGGGGCACGCCGATGAGCACTGCCACCAAGGCATAGCGGCGAAACGAAACGGCCTTGCCTTTAAGCAGACTGACCAATAAGCAGACAAAGGGCCAGCCAAAGTAAAAACCTCCCGTAGGCCCTAAGAGACGGCCAAGGCCTCCCATGCCGCCGGGAAATACTGGCAGACCTACCGCCCCCAGGAACACATAAGCCGCAATCGTGATAAACGTAAGCTTTGGCGGCAGGACCAAAGCCGTTACGGTAAGCGCCACCGTCAGCGCTGTCACCAATCCCGGTGTAAAGGGCAAAGGAAAGGAAATAAAGGCCGACACACAGCAAAAGGCCAGACAAAGGGCCATCTTGGTCAGCTGCCGCGTCGTAAATTTCTCTTCTGTCAATGTCATAATTGTGTCTTTCTGCATGTCAAAAACCTGCCTTTACCGTAAATAAAAAATATAACCAAACACCATCACTGCCAATGAAAAGCCGCTGTCATCCTCTCCCGCTGGAAAATTTTTCCTGCCTGCCAATCAACCAAAACGGTTCCCGCAAACATCGCATGATGAAACCGCAAGGACAACTGCCGCATCTCTGCCGAACGCTTTGCGAGTAATTTTTCCATAAGCAGCAAACCGGGAATAACCGGCTGATTCCCCTGATGGATCCAGTTCGTATCGCCCACGTCAGCAGTAAACCTCTTAACATCCAGCGGCGACACGGACCAAGTTGACCGGTCAGCTTGACCGTTTCCCTGACTTGTCAGACTTGACTCGTCACGGGAAATCTCCTGCCGATACCCTAACAGCATCGTTACCTTGAGCACCTCGTTTCCTGTTACACAGCACGCCACCAAGAGTCCATGCCGATCCTTTAGCACCTGCAAGCCACTCGCCGCTGCTGGTTCGCTGTCCGTCACCTGCCAATCGGCGCGCATGATAACTGCACCAGCAAAGCGCTTCCCCTGCAAACGGGACAACAAGCGCGCCAATTCACGAAAATGATTTTGTTCCATAACCGCCTCCTGCAAACATGTTTCATTATAGCCACCTTTACCCGCATCGTCAACCTATCGTTTTCTTTTAAGTTAACCAACACTTCTTCGCTGACATACGGCCTGAAATTGCTATTTCTAAGAAAATTTTAAAGTTTTTCAAGGGTTATTTTTAATCTCCCATGCTACTTTTAACTATGAACTTTTTTACTAAGGAGTGTTTCGTTATGTTCTGTAAAAATTGTGGTGAGCAGCTCCCCGACAATGCACACTTCTGCAAAAAATGCGGCATACCCATTGCGGTTAATCCTGTCCGCAAGCTCCCTGCTCCTAGCGGCTCACCTTCCAAATCCATCAAAATCATTCTCGCGGTGCTGGCCATCGTCATTCTTATCTTTGGATCCATCCAAGTCCACAATCGAAAACTTGCAGAACATCCATCCTCCCAACCAACAGTGGAGGAACAACAGCAACAGCAACAGCCTAAACAGGAGCAAAAAGCAGCACAAAAAAAGCCTCAACCAGCCCCCAATACGCCGCAAATCGCCCTGGACGGAATCCAAATCAAAAAAAATGCCTGGGGTGAACCGCAACTGCATCTCGATATCCGCAACACCGATGCTGAAAAAACCATCGATAAATACCGCATCGTTGTCTATGCGTTCGATAGCAAGGGCCTACTGTTAAAGAGCAGTATCAATGCCACTTCCTGTTACCACGGAAGTGGCGATTTTCCCATTGCTCCAGGCGAAACGCTGAAGAGCTCCAAAAGCTGGATCCTTCATGGCTTTGACAACGGGCAAAAATTCCGGGCCAAAGTCATCTACCTCCACTACACGGACGACACCGAATGGAAAGCTGCCAACGGCCAGGACATCAGCCTAACCGGCACCATCAGCTAAAACTTGTCCTTTCTATCCCCACAAGCTTCTGCCCCATCGGCAGAGGCTTGTTTTCTTTTTCCAGACATTTATGCTTTATCCTTTCTTATATATTGAAGCTCTTTCCTTTTCCTGTTATACTTATGAATTAGGACTATCATATATAGATATCATTTATTTTTTTAAAGGAGTCATTTACCTATTATGATTTTGAATCGTAAATCTGTTGAACTTTTGGCACCAGCGGGCACTTGGGATGCGCTTGTAGCTGGTGTTGAGTCAGGTGCTGATGCCTGCTACCTCGGCGGCAAGCACTTCAATATGCGTATGCACGAAGGCGATTTCAACTTTGACGACGAGATGCTCAAGAAGGCCATCGCCTATACCCACGAGCATGATGTCAAGCTCTACATCACCCTCAACAACCTCATCAGTGACGAAGAGGTTCCGGCATTGCGCGAGTATCTTGCCTATCTCAATGAAATCAAGCCGGACGCTCTGCTCGTGCAGGATTTTGCTGTTCTCGAGCTCGTACACGAAATGGGCATCGACATCCCC
>NZ_JAILKR010000096.1 GCF_024693525.1 Selenomonas sp.
GAAGAACGAAATTTTTATCCTCACCGTTCGTCGAAAAATTGCTACCGTTCAAGCGAAGCGCGTTTTGCAACTTTTTCGATGCTTAATTAAAGATAAAAATTTCGTTTAGAAAAACATCTCCCGCGTAGTGTTGGCACTGCCCCTAACGGCGGCGAAGAGCTGCTTCGAATGAGATTCGTGCAACCTGCAAACTGTAATTTGTAAAAAATGCGTGGATAAATTCATAGAAGCCTCCATAAGTTAGAGGAATCCCTCTAACTTATGGAGGCTTCTATTCCCCACTAACTATTCTTTCAGCACGTATGGCATTCCTCATAAATGCCCGCTTTTTTCAGCGCCGCTACCACGGTTTCCCCAATATGGGCCACCGTATCAGCCACCTCGATGCCAACGGCATTGAGGGCCTTGATTTTATCAGCCGCCGTTCCCTTGCCGCCGCTGATAATAGCCCCCGCATGCCCCATGCGTTTGCCCGGAGGCGCCTGCCGGCCCGAGATAAAGGCCGCCACCGGTTTGTCCGGCATATTTTCCGCAATCCACTTAGCCGCATCTTCTTCAGCTGTGCCGCCGATTTCGCCAATCATGAGCACGGCCTTAGTATCCGGGTCATCCTTAAAGAGCTTGAGCGCATCGATGAAATCCGTTCCCTTTACCGGGTCACCGCCGATACCGATGGCCGTAGTCTGGCCAATACCTGCCGCCGTGAGCTGGAACGATGCCTCATAGGTCAGCGTCCCCGAACGGGAAATAACCCCTACATGGCCTTTTTTGTAGATATACCCGGGGATAATTCCCAGTTTCGTCTCATCCGCCGTGAGGATTCCCGGGCAGTTTGGTCCGATAAGGCGCGTCTTTTTGCCCTCCATATAGCGGCGAACCTTCACCATATCCTGCACGGGAATATGCTCCGTTATGCAGACCGCCAGATCCAGCCCGGCATCAACCGCCTCCATGATGGAATCGGCCGCAAACCGTGCCGGCACATAGATAACCGATGCCGTTGCCCCAGTTGCCGCCACTGCCTCTTTGACCGTATTGAACACCGGAACGCCCTCAACCTGCTGGCCAGCTTTCCCCGGCGTAACTCCGGCGACAATCTTCGTACCGTAGTCCAGCATCTGTTTCGTGTGGAAGGCTGCGGCCTTACCCGTAATTCCCTGAACGATTACCTTCGTATCTTTCCCCACTAAAACGCCCATGATTCACGCCTCCGCTTCTTTAACCAGTCTGACAATCTCCTCAGCGCCGCCCTCCATAGTGGGCGCCATGATGACATTTTTAATCGGCGTGTTCTTCAGGATTTCGCGGCCACGCTCCACATTCGTTCCTTCCAAGCGAACGACTACCGGCACCGGCAGACTCTTGCCATCCGGCGAGATAATCTTTGCCGCTTCCACAATGCCCTCAGCTACGAGGTCGCACTTGTTGATGCCGCCAAAGATATTGACAAAAATCCCCTTGGCCTGTCCGCCGTCGAGCATGATGTTAAAGGCCTCGGCAATCTTTTCCGGTGTGCTGTCGCCGCCGACATCGAGGAAATTCGCTGGCTCCCCGCCATAGTATTTGATGATATCCACCGTAGCCATGGCCAGGCCTGCGCCGTTTACCATGCAGGCCACATCGCCGCCCAGGTTGACGTAGTTGAGGCCCGCTTCTGCCGCCCGGCGCTCCTTGGCATCTTCCTCGCTCTCATCCCGCAGGGCCTCCACATCGGGATGTCGGAAAAGCGCACTGTCATCAAAATTGAGCTTGGCATCGAGGGCCACCACATCGTCATCAGCAGTCACCACCAGCGGATTGATTTCCGCCAGGCTGCAATCCTTACCGACAAAAGCCTGATAGAGACAGCCCATAAGTTTTGTCACCTTGCGGATTGCCGGCTGGGGGAAGTGCATCGCATAAGCCATGCGGCTGGCCTGGAAGGGCATCAGCCCCACCGCCGGGTCAATGTACTCCTTGAAAATCTTATCGGGCATCTCCGCCGCCACCTTCTCGATTTCCATGCCGCCTTCTTCCGACCCCATCATGACAACGCGCGCCGTCTGGCGATCAATGACAAAGGAGAGGTAGTATTCCTTCTTGATGTTCGAACCTTCCTCGATAAGCAGGCGGTTTACCTTCTTGCCCTCAGGGCCCGTCTGTTTCGTTACCAGCGTTTTCCCGAGGATTTCCCCGGCGTACTGTTTGACCTCTTCGAGGTTTTTGGCAATCTTCACGCCACCAGCCTTTCCCCGGCCGCCAGCATGAATCTGTGCCTTGACTACCACCACCGGAGTGCTCAGCTGTTTGGCATTTTCCACTGCCTCCTCCACGCTGAATGCCGGCATTCCATTGGGTACGTTAACCCCATAGGATTTGAGGATTGCTTTGCTTTGATACTCATGGATATTCATAGTCCTGCCCCCCTAATAGCTGGTTCTCCTGATTCAGTTCGCCATCTGTTCCAGTTTATCTGCCGCTTCGTGCAGCATATCCTGGGTGATTTTATAAGGCATAATGCCCACATCCTGCTTGGCCTCGGTTGCCTTGAACACCCGGCGGATATCCTCCTCGCTGGCACAGATATCCCGGCGGCTGGTCGGCAGCCCGATTTTCCTGCAGAATTCATAAAAACGCGAAAACTCCTCCTGCTGGCCATCACACAAAAGCAGCAGCAAAATACCATAAGCAGCCAGCCCGCTGTGCTTTTCACAGCCATTTTCCCCCGCCGAAATATTCGTCAGCTCGGTAAACAACGTGTGGGCTATATGACCGTTGTATTCCGGTGCCGCAAAATTCGATACCATGCCACTGGTCATGACAATAGACAGCACCACTTCCTCAAAAGCCGCCGTAGCCTTCTGGGCCTTATTGTCGGCCACAGCCTGTTCCCCATAGGCATAGAGCGGGTCCAGGCACATCCGGGACAGGGCGATTCCCATGCCGTCCCGGTGCCCCAAAGTCTTGCCCCGGGAAGCTATCTGAGCCTCATAGTATTTGGCCATCGTATCACTGATACCCCGCAGCAAAAATTCCACCGGTGCCTGAGCCAACATCCGGGTGCAGAGGAAAACATGCACCGGCGGCTCATTGGAATAGGCATACTCCCGGAAGGTTCCATCCTCGTTGTAGATGGTGGCGATGCTATCCGCCGCCGCACAACTCCCAGCCACCGTGGGGAACGTAAAGAAAGGCTTGTGCTGGGTATGGGCTGCCTGTTTGGCGGTATCAATAGCCTTGCCGCCCCCCACCGCAAAAATCATGTCAGCATCGATAACGGCCTGGTCGTTGCAGATTTTCTCCACATTCTCATAGGAGGATTCCCTGCCTGCCAGCAAAAAACCCGTAAATTCCAGGCCGACGCCCTCCACCGCCTTGGTCATTTTCTCCTGAGCCGCTTCGATGCCCTTGCGGCCGCCGATAACCACTACGGTCTTACCATAGCGCGGGCACACCTCGCGGATTTTTTCATAGGCTTCCACCCCAATGGTATAATCGGGAAACGTCATCGTGTATCTTCCTTGCATCTTCGCCACCCCTTAATCTTTCGGCCAAAGGACATATACGGTCTGCGCCTTAAAAGTCTCCCCCTTCTTGAGGATTGGCTGGGGGAATGAAGGGTTGGCCGGCGAATTTGGATAGAACTGCGTCTCGAGGCAGAACCCCGAGCGACGGGGGAACTCCACGCCATTTTTCCCCTTGATGCCGCCGCAAAGGAAATTGCCCGTATAGAACTGAACCCCTGGCTGGGTCGTATAGCAGGTCAGCGTAAGCCCCGTCTTATCCGATTCGGCATAAGCCGCTTTCTTGAGGCCCCCCTTCAGATAATCCAGTGGGCAATGGGGATCGTAGCCAAACATCCCCGGCTTCATCTCGACCACCGGCTTCTCGTCGCGGATAATCCAATTGTGGTCATAGCCCTTGCCCATCTGAAGTTCGTCAAAATCATCATCGATATGCGCACCGATTCGCGTAGGCTGGCGCAGGTCCATCGGCGTTCCCGCTACCTCCAGGATGCGCCCATCGGGCAGGGATTCTTCATCTGCCCAAGTATACGTATCCGCAAACAGCTGTATCTTCTGATCCAAAACCGACGACGATTCAAAACCATCGAGGTTGAAATAGGTATGATTGGTCAGATTGCAAATCGTGTCCTGATCACAGGTTGCTTCATAGCTAATAGAAAGCTCGTTGTCGTTCGACAGGGAATAAAGCACCGACACCGTCATATTGCCAGGGTAGCCGCCCTCGCCATCCTTGGCATGATAGGTCAGCTTGACGCCCTCATAGACTTCTTCCGCCGTCCACAGCTGGTCATGAAACCCTTTAAAACCGCCATGGATATGATTCTGCATCTTCGAACCCGTATTGAGGTCGAGCTGATACTCCTTGCCGTTCAAAACGACCTTGCCGCCGGCAATGCGGTTGGCATGGCGCCCAACAATGCCGCCCATGCTGGTATCGTCCTTCTCATAGGCCGCCGCATCGGCATAGCCTAGCACCACATCGACGAATTTTGCCTGCGGCCCCATAACGCGCCAGCTCACCAGCCGTGCCCCATACGTCGTTATCTTGGCTTCGGTGCCCTTCGTATTGCGCAGCGTATAAAGCTCCACTGCCCGTCCATCACTGAGTTTGCCGAATGCTTCTTTTTTAATCATAGCCATGACATATCCCTCCAGGACTTCAGTTTTCGAATTGCTGTTTATTTCAAACAATTATAAACAATTCTGTACAATTGTTACTTTACTCTATTCATTTTTATTTGTCAAACCCTTTGTATGGTCTTGTTTCATCTTATTATACAATTTTACACTCCCTTAACCTTCCGAGTTATCATTCGGCAAAAATTGTGATATAATGTCAGCATATCCAAAAACTTTACGAAAGTATTTGGCTGAAAAGGGGGATTCTATATGAAAGAGAAGAAAGCCTTTATCTTCTTCAACTGCGACGAAGATAAAAGCCAGAAATCCATGAATGTGTTCTACAATCAGGAAATCTACCGTGATCTCAAAGTCGCCCGTAAAGCACTGCTGACCAAGGTAGAGGAAGAACAAGCCGAAGGCCGCATCCACATCGCCGAGGACAACGTGGAAGTTGTTCGTCAGGCAATCCTAGAAGGCGACCCCACCGATGCCACGCCATTCATCCAGTATGGCGCCATCGAAAGCTTTGCTATCGTGTAATCCATCATCGCAGCAATATACGAACTTTATTTCTACCAATACAACCAAAAGAGGCCTCTTATGAGTGACAATCTTTACGCTCACTCATAAGAGGCCTCTTTTTCGCTCAACATCGAAACGGTTTGTAGCGAATTATATATTTACATTAATATGCTTCCCTTTATGCATCGGGGTGAAAAATAATCTCTGGTTTTGATAACCAATCGTAATCTTCAGACCATTGTTTGGTGATAGGTTCGTTGCCCTTTCTGAGACTAACTGTCTTTCCAACAGAGAAATAAACTCCTTTTGTTCTTTATTTCCTAAAGAATAAATCATCTGACCCGCCAACTTTTCTCCCACTTTGCTATGATTTAGCAACTTTGTCATTTGTATGAGTAGTGCCTTGGGAACCTTGTTATTTTCAACACGAAATACGCCACTACTCCATAGATTGATTTGGAAAGGTTCATTTCTCGTATCTCCTAGATTCAACGGCTGCCAAAGATCCTTTAAGGATTCCCTTGTTGATGCCTCTTCCTTTCGTATTTTCGCCCCATGTTCTTTCGCCTTTTTTATAATGTCTTGTGCTGTGGCATTTCCATACTTCCAATGGTCTTTTACCTTATATACATTCTTTTTGCATTCATTTTCTAGTTCATCAAGCCATGATGTTTTCCCCGTTCCAAATTGCTCTTCTCCCATGACATCATACAGCGAACCATTTTCATACCGTATTTTAAATTCGAATGGTTTACTATAATTCTCCGCATCATTTTCCAGCATAGCAAAACGCATCTTTACTTGATACTCAAACGCATCGGTATCTAGTTCTGGATAAGATTTATCCACTAATTGCGCCAACTTAGCAAAATAACTTGAAGCATTTTTACCATCAGGCAATATGTAAACACCATTCTCGTTTTTGTGTAAATCATTTAGCTTATACGATGATAACTGCCTTATATCCCTGTCTAAATAATAACGCTGTACCTGTTTGTCTAACGATTCATCTTCTTTCTTGACCGAATGATAACAACACATATATATATGGTCAGTCAACTCGATTTGATTATTATCTTTATTCAACGCATTTTCGATTTTCTTCGCTATTTCTTTATCTGGACCATCTACATGTAAATACCAATCTTCCGATATGGAGAACATATAGGACTGATTTTTAGGAATGACAATATTTTCCTTGGTAAAAATATTGTTCAGCTGCGTATTAACCATTTCGCGCTGATACTGTCTATTACGCATTTCTATAACTTTATAATTAGAATACGGCATGCCGTCAAATACAAAATCTTGATAATCTAACCCCGTCAACCCTTTGTTACCGGATTTAATCAAGGCGATTAAATTCTGTACATGTGCACCTATCGCAGCATCTTGCGAGTCAAACCCATAACGATTGTGAACCTCTGCTATAGGGTCTTTATAATTCATAATATCATGTAACTCATCTTGATCAGCGTCAAAAACCATCTGCTGTAATAGTTGTTCATAATCATCCGTATATGGATTTACTGCTGTAATCTTTGCCGATTTCTCTTGTATAATACGTTCCTTATTTGTTATAACGGATGTCCAATTTCCATTTTCATAAACATTTATCTTTGACATATTATACCTCCATACAGCAGTAGCCCAATAAAAAGACAATCTATCTTTCTATCAGGCTATTGCATATTTAATCAATTATTGGATAAACATAGTGAACAGATAAAACAGGAGTAAAAGAGCCATTTCCTCTTGGTGTAAAATCGGCTACCCATTTTGATTTGACTGGCATATTATATGAAGCTAAATTGGATTGACTTCCAACTAAACTTGATATTGATAAGATATTACCCGATTTTTGATTACACAAATTTATTGAATCAATAATCCCCTTATCTAGTCCCTGAAATAATACAGATGTGGCTATAGCATCCACTGGTATTTGCGAATTACTAGTAAAATCAAAGACAGCACTTTGGACACTTCCACGTCTCGTTAAAGATACTTTTTGTTTTGCAGTTAATCGAGTATCACCAAAGGAAAAAGTAGGACTTCCAACAGTCATGCTGTAATCAGTATCTGCCGAAGTACGACCAATAATACCCACATAATAATATCCTGTTTTATTAACTATAAATGAAAATGCTTGCATGCCATTCTTAGATTTGGTATATGTTTCATTCTTCAAAGTGTTCAAAGATGCATCCTTTATATAAAATTCCATTGCACCACCATTTAATGATAAGTAATTGGTACCGGCTTTCAAATATACTTTATACCAATCTGTTTCTTTATTATTTGCTTTCCCTTTTATGACAGTCTGCCCCTCATATTTTCCCGTAGCAGCACTTTGTGCGGTTTCGTTATTAGCGGTCACTTCTTGTGCTGTCGCTTCACTAGCATGTGAAGGCGACTCTTTTACGGTACTGGCATAGCTTGTTGAGCCCACACCTACATTAAACAAAGTTGCTAATGCACAGGCAGTAATTAACGATTTTTTGATGTTTTGTTTCATAACGTTTCATCCTCTCTTCGAAAATCATTTTTACTACCCTTTTATAGTATCGTATGTTTATTAAGATTCTTAACAGTTTTAGTAAATTCTTGGTTAAATATTTTGCATAGTCAACTTAATCTCCGTTTATGCTTATCTTAAACTTCCTTCCGCCCCAAATAACACTCTATATAACAGGATAAATCCCTAAAAACTTTTAGATACTTACTATAAAAATAAAAACTCCCTCGATGATTGACTACATTCATAACATCTCACCGAAAGAGCTTTTATTTATAACGTCTCAATTTTTATCTCACGGATATCTTCCACAATGCGGTCGGCCAGGCTTAAATCCTGCTTTCCCGAATTCGGGTTGCGATAGGCGATGCAGTACATGCCGGCTCCTTTGGCCGCCAGGATGCCATTCCGCGTATCCTCCAGCACGACACAATCCGCCGGATTTACGCCTAGACGCTTGGCCGTTATCTGGTAGATTGCCGGGTCCGGTTTGCTGGCGGGCAGCTCACTGCCGGACAGCACGGACCTAAAATACGGCCGAATGCCAAATCCATCCAGCACGGCATCCACCACCACTGGCCACGAGGAAGTTGCCAGGGCTATCGGAATCCCTGCCGCATAAAGCTCCTTTATGAGTTCCACCGTGCCCTTGACCGGCTCGATTTCGCCACTTTTGAGCACTTCCAGATAGTGCTTATGCTTGTAGTCCGTCAGTTCCTCTGGCGTAAGGTCCCTGCGCCCAGCGCTGTCGATGACCTCTTGGAACATCTCCCCGCTGGTGCGGCCCATATAATGAATGAGATCCGCCTCGTCAAAGGGAAGGCCGAAATGACGGAAGGTATCCATCTTGACCCGGGAATGGATGGGCTCGCTGTCGATGATGACCCCATCCATATCAAAAATAAAAGCTCCGATATTGTGATTCAAAAAAATTCTCCTTTAGTCTGCTGCCTGCTCGCGAAGCATTCGTACCGAAAAGTCGGCCTCAGGAAGCGGCCGCGAGAAATAATAGCCCTGTATCGTCTCGCAGCCGATGCCAGCGAGATATTCCACCTGGTCTTTCGTCTCGACACCTTCCACAATGATATCCATATCCAGCTTCTTGGCCATGGCCACTACCGTTTCCATGATGACCCCTGCCCGCTCAGAACGCTCGACTTCCTGAAGCAAAGACATATCGATTTTCAGCGCATCGACGGCGAGATCTTTTAGCAGATTCAGCGAGGAATACCCCTGACCGAAATCGTCCATGATAACCACGAACCCACTTTCCCGGAGCTTTTCCACCATTTCAATCATCTGCCGCGGGTTGTCCGTATAGGCACTTTCCGTCATCTCAAGCCGGAGCATCCAAGGCTCCAGCTCGTATTTTTTCAGCAAATCCTGCAAGAAGTCCAGCAATCCCAGATTGTAGAAATCCAACCGGGACACATTGACCGATACCGGCACCACCTTGCCGCCGCGCTCCCGCTGGAGGCTCAAGAACCGGCAGGCCTCCTCCCAGATGAACCGGTCCAGCCGGCCGATAAAGCCGCTGCGCTCAAACACCGGAATAAACCGCGCTGGCGAAATGAGGCCGTTATGGGGATGATTCCAGCGCGCCAAGGCCTCCACCGAAACGATTTCGTTGGTTTTGATGTTGTAGACCGGCTGCAGATAGATGCAGAACTGACGCCCCACCAGCGCAAACTCCATATCGCGGACAATCATCTGCTCCTCAATCATCAGATCCCGCATACCTTGGTCGTAATAAGCATACCGTGCCTTATAATCGTCTTTGATGCGGCTAAGTGCCATATAAGCCCGGCCACACATCTGATCAATAGGCAGGAAGGCATTATCCACCGGATATACCCCCGCATGAAAAACGATATTATGGCTGATTCCCAGTGAGGCAATCGTGCTGTCGAGGCCATCCATGATACCGTCCATGTCCACCTGGGAAGCCGGCAGGCAAAGAGCGAAATGATCGGCCTCGATGCGGCCGCAGATTCCCGTTTCTCCAGCTACTACCTGGAAATACACCGCCGCCGTTTTGAGGACCAGATTGCCCGTATCGATGCGGAACATATCATTGATCGCCTTGAAACAGCTGATATCAAGATACACGATATTATAGGAAACGCCGCGATTCGCCTGCATCAGTGCCGCAGCCTTGCGGTAGAATGTCTCCCGGTTGTAGATTCCGGTCAACGAATCCTTTTCAATATAGCCATGCATAAGGGCCAGCTGCTGGTCCTTGGCTACCTGCTCCACTTTGCGCCATTCATTTTCTTGCCGCGCCATGACGTTCTTAACCCGGCAGCGCACAATCGTAGGGTTATACGGTTTGACGATATAATCGGCAGCCCCCATTTCCATAGCCCGCGCCTCACTGGAGCCATCGCTGCGAGCCGTCATGACAATAACAGGAATCTGGGCATGCTGATCATTATGTTTGATATAAGACAACACTTCAAACCCATCCATGACAGGCATGACCAGGTCAACCAGTACAATGCTCACGGATTGGCTCTCGATAACCTTCAGGGCTTCCTGCCCATTTACTGCCTCGATGATGGTGTATTCATCCTGAAAAAACTGGGCCAGCACAACCCGGTTGATTTCTACATCATCAACAATCAGCATCACTGGTTTTTCATCCACAATATCGCCTTCTTTACACGAAACTTTTAGCGTATAGCTACTATCATTATAACGCCATTGTTCCAGATTTACCATAGGTAAATCTTCCTCTTAACGGTGCTGGAGCGGGGAAAGTCTGGACGCTTTCCAGTTAGGAATTTAGGCATGATAAAAGGCCTCGGATGACTTTGTAGGGAATCATCCGAAGCCTTTTATCAAAAGCTTTATGTAAATTCTTTATTAGAACCCTGCCTGGAAAACAAGGTTCAAGAGGAAAAGAAAGCCAAGCCCATACCCCAGCACGTGAACTTCCTGCCGTCGCCCATTCATGAGTTTCAGCAGGGGATATGCCGTAAACCCAAAGGCGAGACCAGTAGAAATACTACCGGACCAAGGAATCAGCACGACAACCAGAAAGGCGGGGAACCATTCCGAGAAATCATTGAATTCCACATACTGGAGTTGCTGCATCATCATCGCTCCGGTAATGATAATAACCGGGGCAATCGCAGCCTGGGGCACAAATGAAAGAAGAGGGATAAAGAAAAGGGAAAGGGCAAACAGTACAGCTGCCGTAAGGGCCATAAGCCCCGTCCGGCCGCCACTGGCGATGCCGGCTGCACTTTCTGCCGCCGCCACCGTCGGACTGGTACCCAACAAACCCGAGAACATCGTCGTAAATGCCGAGCCCTCGAAGGTTTTCTTGAATTTACGCTGATCGGGAAGGATTCCCTCCAGCAGGCCCATGGTCTCAAAAATCATGATCATGGACATGGAGAATACCGAAAGCAAAAACGGTATACTCATCATATTACTAAAATCTGCCTTCAGCAAAAGCTGCGGGTAGAATGCGAGATTTGCAAAATTCAAATCCATCGGTGCCGCATCGCGGATACCTGCAAAGTACCCCACCACACTGGTCACGAGGATGGCGATAAAGAAACCGCCCATTACCTTGCGGAAGTAAAACAGCAGACTCAGTATGAGCCCGAAGATGGCCAGCAACGCCACCGGATTCGTCAAGCTGCCAAGTTCCACCATGGAATTCGCTCCCCGCTGGATGAGCTGGGCCTTCTCCAAGCCAATCTCCACCAGATACAGGCCAATGCCAGCCGTAATCGCCGATTTCAGCGACCCCGGTACCGCCTGACTGAGACGCGTGCACCACTTGGTACAAGCCACAAACACAAAGATAAGTCCCGATACGAGGGAGATGGCAATTGCTTCATGCCAATGAAGCCCCATATTGACACAAATCGTATAAGTAAAGAACGCATTGATTCCCATGCCCGGCGTCAGCACGATTGGTGCATCTGACCAAAATGCCATGAGCAGGCAGCCAATGACCGACGAGAAAATCGTCGCAAAAACGGACAGCTCTGCAGGAATCCCCGCATCCGCGAGTATCATCGGATTGACAATTATAATGTAGGAAATCGCAAAAAAAGCCGTTATGCCAGCAATTATTTCGCGCTGCAAACTCTTCCGCTGCTGTAATGCGCCGTCAAACAATTTTTTCATAGGGCGCGTTCTCCTTCCTATTTTGTATCACTTGATTCCATTAATTAGTTTACACATTCGGAAAACAATAAAAAAGGACATTTGTCTTTAATGTCCTAAAATTTTTCATTTATTATTATTCTGAATATTCTTGGCACCGAATTGGTCAGTATTTGCCTAATGCCAAAAATATTATATAATAGAACAGGTAACAACGTAGAGAAAGGAAATCGTCATGAAGCTTGATTATATGCTTGACCATATGCCAGAAGGCATCAAACGCCAGACGACTCATAAGGTTTTTCTGCCGGGTGAATCGGTTGTCCGCAAAGGCGAACGCGCCGACCACGTCTATCTTTTGACCCGTGGCAGCACCCGCGTCAGCAACGAATTTGCCAGCGGCCAGCGCTATACCTTCGCTTCCCTCGAAGTCCCCGACCTGGTTGGCGACCTCGAAGTCCTGGCCGGTCAGGAAGTCTATGCGGCTTCCAACGAAGCCGTCACCACCTGCGAAGTGCTAGCCATGAGCGCTGAGACCTTCCTGCTATGGATGCGCACTGATAACGACTTCGCCCTGGCCGTTGCCCAGTTGTTAGCCGCCAAGATGTATCCGACTTCCAACGAAGCCGGCCGCGTCAAATTCCTGCCGAGTCTTGAGCGCCTCCACAGCTATCTGATAAAACGTCTGGGAACCATCGAAACGGATATGTTCATCCTGCACACGAGCCGTCAGCAGATTGCCGACGACATCGGCACCAGCGTCAAAACCGTCAACCGCGGCGTAACAAAGCTCAAGGAAGCCGGCCTCATCAGCCTGCTCCACGGCAAAATCACCATCAACAAGGAACAGCAGGCCGCCCTGCATAAAGCCTTTGATGAAATCATCGAGTAATCTTTTCGGAAAGGATTATCCATTTATTATGTTTTTTTCGCTGAAAAAGCTTCTATTCTTCGGCGGCATCGCCCTGATGCTGCTCGGCGTCTTTGGTCTATCCTTCATATGGAGCCTTGACCACCGCAGTGCCGACAGCCTCTCCTCCTACTGCCGCATTGATTTCCAAAGTTCCCGCACCGAAACAGGGGCTTTGGAAGGCGCCGTATTGACCATCTGGGATTGGCGCTACGACAGCTCGAAGCTCAAACCAGAGGCCATCCTCTATACCGATGGGGACGCCTGGGAAATGAAGGCCGCCGTCAAACAGGAACCGGCCGGCACCAGCAAAGACCATCCCTATCAGAACGAAAACAAATTGTTCGTAGAACTGCCCCGGGCCAGCCTGCCGGCCATCCGCAAAGCCGACAGCGTCCGCTTCCGCTTCTACTACGACAACGGCCAAACCATCGACCTGCCCCTCAACGCTCCCGATTTGGAGTATTGGAAACGGCAGGTTGCAGAATAAACCACATAACAAACACAAAGGCCGCCAGCTCATCAAAAGCTGGCGGCCTTCTTTTATTTCACATATACCCGCGGCACTCGCGGGGAGATAAGGCAGGGCACCTCATAATTTATCGTTCCCAGCCAGCCTGCCGCATCGTCAATGGTCAGGGTCTCACTGCCAAACAGCGTCGCCACATCGCCGATTTTCACCTCGGGGATATCCGTCACATCCACCATGACCTGGTCCATGCAGACGCGGCCGGCGATTTTAGCCTGCTTCCCGTGGATTTCCACATAGCCTTCCGGGCTATAAGCGCGGATATAGCCATCGGCATAACCTACGGGCAGCGTCGCAATGCGGCACTCCCGATCTGCCACAAAGGCGCGGCCATAGCCGATGCTCTCTCCCTTATGCAAATCCTTAATCCAGACGACTTTCGCCTGGAATTTCATCAAGGGCTGCAAGTCAATGGGATGGGTGACTTCCGCCGACGGCCAAAGGCCATACTGAATGACCCCGGCGCGAACCATATCAAAATGCGCCTCGGGAATCTCAAGGATGGCCGCCGACTCGGCAATATGACGAATGGCCAGCTTCACGCCCTGTTTTTCCACTTCGGCAATTGCCTGACGGAATTTATCGAGCTGCATCTTCGTATAGGCCTTGTCCTTGCAATCGGCCATGGCAAAGTGGGAGAACATGCCCTCGATTTCCAGCCCCGGCAGCTTTGCAATCTCTGCCGCCAATGCCCCGATTTCCTCCGGACGCACGCCGATGCGGCCCATGCCCGTATCCACCTTCAAGTGAACCTTGGCCGTCTTATGCTGGCGGTCGGCTTCAGCCGACAGCGCCTTGGCCAATTCCAGCTCACAGACCACCTGAGTGATGTCGTAATCCACGACTTCCTTAGCATCCTCCGGCATCACGAGGCCCAACAGCAGAATCGGCGTCGTAAATCCTGCCTGGCGCAGCTCAATACCCTCGGAAAGCGTTGCCACCGCCAGATAAGACGCGCCAGCCTGAACCGCCACCTGAGCCACCGGCACCGCACCATGACCATAGGCATCTGCCTTGACCACGGCACAGAGCTTCACACCAGGTTTCAACTGTTTCTTGATTTCTTCATAATTATGGGAAAGCTTCCCTAAATCCACCTCAGCCCAGGCTGGACGATTCGGCATACTGCTCGCGCTCCTTTGTTTACAATCTTATACAATTGTAAAGTATAGCAAACTAACTCTGGAAAGTCTATAATAGATAATATGAAGAAAATGCTAAATAGAGCGGATATCCTGCTCATAATCCTGCTATTATTCATATCGCTTACACCACTGCTGTTTTTGACCAGTCAAAAGCCCGACCGGGTCTACGCGGATATCACCGTCGAGGGAAAGCTTACGCGCCGCATCCCCCTCTCCGGGCACACCGGCCGCGATACCTTTGTCATCAGCCACGACGGGCATAGCAACACCATCGTAGTCGAAGATGACACCATCGCCGTGACCGAGGCCAACTGCCCCGATAAGCTCTGCATCCTGCAAGGCCCCGCCAAAAAACCCGGTGACATCATCGCCTGCCTGCCCCATAAACTGCTTATCGAAGTAAAGGGCGAACAGCCCAAGGCAGACCTCATTCCCATGCGCTAATCAGGAGGTCTTATGAATCCAACCAAAAAACTTGTCTACCTGGCGCTGCTTACTGGTCAATCCCTGGCGTTGTTCCTGCTTGAAGGACTTATCCCCCTGCCATTTCTGGCACCGGGGGCCAAGCTGGGACTGGCCAACCTCATAACGCTTATCGCCCTCTACACCCTGCCCCGCTGGCAGGATGCCGCGCTGGTGCTGTTTTTGCGCATCCTGTTAGCCTCGCTATTTGGCGGCGGCCCCACCATCCTGCTCTACAGCCTGTCTGGCGGAATCCTGAGTTTTGCCGCCATGGCCCTGCTCAAAAAAAGCGGCCGCTTTACGCCTTTAGGTATCAGCAGTGCCGGCGGTTTCTGCCACCACATCGGCCAACTGCTAGCCGCCAGCTTCATCATCGGCGGTCCCCAGCTCTTTGCCTACCTGCCCATCCTCGGCCCCTGCGGCCTTTTAACCGGCTTTTTGCTCGGCGGAACGGCTGCGAAAATACTTGTTTACCTAAACCTCATCCACCCCTTCGGGGCACCTTCCCCATAAGGGGAAGTCTTTGGGCTTTTGGGCACACAAAAAGCCTCCGCAAATGCGGAGGCTTTTCTTTCAGTATTCTTCTGCTAATCGCAAAGATTAGAACAGGAAGTTAACCTGGCCGAATACACGGTTGGATTTGTTGTCGGTAGCAAGGTCTTTGTTCTTGCCATAACGAGCTACTGCAACAACGTTCTTGAACGGAACGTAGCTAGCACCGAGCTCCCAGCCCTTCTGGCCTTCATCGATTGCATCATAGGTGTTGAACAGGTCAACGTTCTGGCCGAGGTGACGGTAAGCTACCCAAGCACCCCAAGTGCCTTTGTTCTCATCCTGAGCGCCTTTGTAGTCGATCTCAGCAGCGCCAGCTTTTTTCTGAACATCAGCATCATGGTTCTCAGCATAGAAGCCGTTTACAGCCCAGTTCTTGTCGAACGTGTAAGCGCCTTTTGCCATCCAGATGTTAGCTTCATCCGTCGTGCCGTTTGCATAAGCAGCACCTTTAGCCGTGATGTCGTCGCTGTTCAGGTGATGGTAGTCAGCACCCAGGGACAGTTTGCCGAAGTCATAGCCAAGACCAGCATACTGATAGTTAGCCGTATCTACAGCCGTGCCATCAGCATTGTTGATGCGACCAGCACCAGCCGTTACTTTCAGAGCTTTGCCGAAGGAAACCTCAGCACCGGAGAACTGCGTATCGAAGATGCTGTCATCATCAATCGGAGCGAATTTACCGAGCTTCGTGGAGAAGTTCGTGTAGTCGCCCTGTGCATAGATGCGTTTCAGTTTAACGTTGCCGTTGTTGTCGACATCCTTATCTTTGTCGAGATTATCAACCGTAGCATCGAGACGTGCATTTACATGCCAGTTGCTGTTGACTTCAGCGCTCGGCTCGAGACGGAACAGAACCTTGTTCATGTCTTCATGACGGTCTGCAGCTTCGCTCTGGCCTTTCGTGTTCGTGCGAGCGAAGTCGTACTCAGCTTTGCCGTTCCATTTTACTTTGTCAGCATTTTTCTCGAGGTTAGCAACGCGAACGCCGAGGTTGTTGAGCTCATCGCCGAACTCAGCTGCCAGTTTGTCCAGCAGGGCTTTGTCGTTGCCGGAAACCGTTACGTTCTGGCTCTTAGCCATAGCGCGGGCAACCATTACAGCCATCTCATAACGAGTGATCTGTTTCTGGCCTTTGTACGTGCCATCGCCATAACCCGTGATAACGCCATCCTGAGCCAGCTGTGCTACTGCATCATATGCCCAGTGGTCTGCCGGAACATCGGAAAACGGGTTTGCTGCTGCAAACGTCGTGCTAGCTGCGCCAACAACGAGAGCCGTCGTCAGTGCGGATACAAGAGTCTTTTTCATAAAAGAACCCCTCCTCTTAAATTAATAATATACCCTTAATATTCCGAGGAAAGATTAGAACTTCTTGTGAGTATCCATGTTTCCTCAACAATTTTCTTAATTATCCCTCAGAACAGCTTTAATATTATCATAAATATTTTGCAAAAGCAAGCAATTTCTCGATAATAATTCTCAACCAATCATTAAAGTTCCTTTAAGTAATTAAAAAACGGATAGAATTTCTTTTGTTTCTTCGCAAAAGAAATTCTATCCGCCCGATTTATATCGGTTTCAACTTAGTCGTAACTTCACCGATTCGATTAGAACAGGAAGTTTACGCGACCGAAGAGGTTCTGGACGTCTTTGCCACCCTGGATGGTCTCGCCTTTACCATAGCGGAGCGTCAGAATCGTGTTCTTGAACATAGCGTAGTTGCCGCCGACTTCCCAGCCTTTTTCGCCGCCGTTATCGAGGTTGATTACATCCCACGGGCTAGCGATGAAGGCGTTCTGGCCGAGGTGACGATATGCAACCCAGAGGCCATAAGTGCCCTGGTTCTCAGCCTGTGCACCTTTATAGTCGAGCTCTGCACTGCCAGCTTTGTTCAGTACATCAGCATCGTGGTTCTGCGCATAGAAGCCCTTGAAGGCAACATTTTTGCTGAATGCATAGCCGCCTTTTACGAGCCAGATGTTAGCTTCGTCCGTAGCTTTGTTAGCGTAGCCATAAGCAGACGTCATGTTTTTCGCATTCAGATGATGCAGGCGTGCCGCACCCCAGAGTTTGTTCTTCTTGAGGCCAAGACCAACATACTGATAGTTAGCCGTGCCTTCATCCGTAAATGCGATAACGTTCTGAGCCAGACGGCCAGCACCGCCGATTACGCTGATGCCATCGCCAGCTGCATTGTAACTGACCTCAGCACCGGAGAACGGCGTATCGGTAATCGTATCATCATCCGGAGCAGCGAACTTACCGAATTTGTAAGTCATCTTGCCATAGTTGCCCTCAGCCCAGATACGTTTGAGCGATACTTTATCATGGTCAGCATCATTTGCTTTATCCGTATCCAGATCCGTATCCGCATCGAGACGAGCCTTTACATGCCAATTGCTATTGACTTCAGCCGTCGGCTCGAGACGGAACAGAACGTTGTTGCGGCTGTCTTTTTCGTCATTCTGGCCATCCGTCATGTAGTGCTGGAACGTATACTCTGCCGTGCCATGCCATGCAACCTTGTCAGCATTTTTCTCGAGATTAGCTACGCGAACACCGAGGTTGTTGAGCTCATCGCCGAACTCAGCAGCCAGTTTGTCCAGCAGGGCTTTGTCGTTGCCAGAAACTGCTACGCCATTGTTGTTAGCCATAGCGCGGGCAACCATTACAGCCATCTCATAACGCGTGATCTGCTTGTCACCTTTGTAGGTGCCATCGCCATAACCCGTTACGACACCGTCTTTAGCCAGCTGAGCTACGGCATCATATGCCCAGTGGTCTGCCGGAACATCCGTGAACGGATTCTGAGCAGCGAACGTCGTGCTTGCAGCACCAACTACCAGTGCAGTCGTCAATGCGGATACCAGAGTCTTTTTCATAATAGAAACTCCCCCTAAATATAGAATAAATAACCCCTCGTCCCTAAGAAGGTATACCAGGTTCGTTTCCCCACGAGTATCCTTGTTTCCTCGTCCCCCCGGTATCTTTCCCTCGGACGATTCTTATAATATCATAAATGGCGTTTCTTGACAACGGTTCCACATGATTTTTTCGTGATTTTTCGCATTTTTTCATGTTTTTCTAAACAATTACACCAAAAAGCCTTCCCCCGAAAGGGAAGGCTTTCGATTCGAATCAATAATTCGATAGTTGATTAGAATTTGAACTCAACGCGGCCGAAGAGTTTCTCGGCATCTTTGCCGCCATCAAGTTTCTCACCGTTGAAGTATTTGAGGGTTGCTACCGTGTTCTTAGCCAGCGTGTAGTTCGTGCCTACTTCCCAGCCTTTCGTGCCAGCCCATGCACCATCATAAGACGGGTCAAAGGCTACGTTCTGGCCGAGGTGACGATATGCGGCATAAGCACCCCAAGTACCCTTGTTGGCATCCTCAGCGCCCTTGTAGTCGAGCTCTACGGAACCAGCTTTCTTGTAGTTATCAGCCTTAGCATTCTCAGCGTAGGTACCAGCGAGGGCTACGTTCTTGTCGAAGGCATAGCGGGCATTAGCAGACCAGATCTGAGCTTTGTCAGAAGCCTCGCCATTGCGATAGCCAGCCATGTTCTTGAAGTTGTCGCTCTCGAGGTTGTGGTAGGCAGCACCCAGGGACAATTTGTCCTTGCCATACTGCAGGCCAACGCTCTGCATGCTAGCCGTATCGTTGTCAGCAGCGCCAGCAGCTTCTACTGCCGTATTGTTCGTGCTGCCCGTCATATCATAGCGGCCTGCCTGCAGCGTGAGTTTGAGGTCTTTGCCCGTGCTAAGGGATGCACCGGAAATCTCATCATCGAAGAGCAGGTCTTTGTCGAGCTGCATCGGCAGTTTACCGAGTTTGATGTTAGTATTGCCGTACTGGCCATCTGCCCAGATGCGTTTGAGGCTGACATCGGATTTCGTGTTGTCGCTCTTGAGATCCGTGGAAGCATCGATACGAGCATTTACATGCCAGTTGTCATTAACTTCAGCACTCGGCTCGAGGCGGAAGAGCAGCTCGTTGTCGTTCGTACGGTCTTTGGAACCAGCAGCGTTTTCTTCACGCTGGCTCGTGTAGGTATAACGAGCCTCGCCGTTCCATTTTACTTTGTCGGCATTCTTCTCGAGGTTGCTTACGCGAACGCCCAGGTTGTTGAGCTCATCCGCAAACTCAGCGGACAGTTTATCCAGCAGGGCTTTGTCGTTGCCGCTGACGTTCTGTTTTGCCATGGCTTTGGCAACCATCTGAGCCATCTCATAACGCGTAATCTGTTTGTCGCCTTTGAACGTGCCATCCGCATAACCTTCGATGACGCCATCGTTAGCCAGCTGAGCTACCGCATCGTATGCCCAGTGGTCAGACGGTACATCCTGGAACGGGTTCGTAGCAGCAAAGGTAGTGGAAGCAGCACCTACAACCAGTGCCGTAGTCAGTGCAGATACAATAGTCTTTTTCATGATAATCTCCTCCATTTCGTAAAAACGAAAAGTAAAAAATGTTGTCATCCTTCCAGTCCGGGTCGGCGGAGCATCATGAGTGTCCATGTTTCCTCAGCGCTCTTTCGCGTCCCTGTCCCTTGGGATGATTTAATTATATTACTTGACAAAGTCAATTACAATTAACGGACGATTATTCTTTCCTTATGTTTTGATTAGATAGTTTTCTAAGTCAACTATAAGAATAAGAAAAAGACCTTCCTCAAAACGAGGAAGGTCTGACCAATCGAAAGATAATCGATTAGAAGAAGAACTCAACACGGCCGAAGAGTTTGGAAACGTCTTTCTTCGTGTTCAGGTCTTCACCGTTGAAGTATTTCACGTTAGCAACCGTGTTTTTGAACAGCGTGTAGTTGCCGCCGATTGCCCAGCCCTTGGAGTTGAGCTGTGCATCATCCTGGTTAGCATCGATAACCGCATATTTACCGATATGACGATAAGCTACATAAGCACCCCAAGTGCCTTTGTTGGCTTTCTGAGCGCCTTTATAGTCGAGCTGAACCATGCCAGCCTTGTTGTAGTAGTCAGCTTTCTCGTTCTTGATGTAAGCGCCACCGAGAGCTACATCTTTGCCGAACTTATAGGAACCAGCAACTTCCCAAGCACCGAAGGTGTCTTCTTTGCCACTCTTAGCATAGCCAGCTGTCTTAAACTCATCAGAGGTTGCATTATAGTAAGCAGCCGTACCAGCGAGGTTGCCTGCCTTGTAGGACAGGGCAACGCTCTGAAGGTTAGCAGCAGCATCATTATTAGCCAGAGCCCCCAACGCCGTATCCAGCGTAGAATCACCTGCTAAATCGATGCGGCCAGCGAATACCGTTGCTTTGAGTTTGTTGCCAACCGTTACAGCGGCTCCAGAAGCCTGGTCGTTGAGCATCAGAGAGTTATCATAGTTCGTAGCAACGCCGAACTTACCGAGTTTAACCTGGAAGTTCTTGTAGTCGCCCTGTGCCCAGATGCGTTTAAGTTTAACCTCAGTAGAAGTATCTTTGCTGAGATCTGCAGACGAATCAAGACGTGCTTTTACATGCCAGTTGCTGTTAATTTCAGCCGTCGGCTCAAGACGAAGCAGAAGCTCATCATTATTCTTTTTGGTCTTCGTGCCGTCTATAGCTTCGTTGCGGTTGCTCGTATACGTGTAACGAGCTTCGCCGTTCCATTTTACTTTGTCAGCATTTTTCTCGAGGTTGCTTACGCGAACACCGAGGTTGTTGAGCTCGTCGCCGAACTCAGCTGCCAGTTTGTCCAGCAGAGCTTTGTCGTTGCCGGAAACATTTACGCCGTTGTTGTTAGCCATAGCACGAGCAACCATTACAGCCATCTCATAACGAGTGATCTGTTTCTGGCCCTTGTAGGTGCCATCACCATAACCCGTGATGACGCCGTCTTTAGCCAGCTGAGCTACTGCATCGTATGCCCAGTGATCTGCCGGTACATCCGTGAACGGGTTTGCTGCCGCAAACGTCGTGCTAGCAGCGCCGACTACCAGTGCAGTCGTCAGTGCAGTTACAAGAGTCTTTTTCATTAGAAATTCCTCCCTTTTCATAAAACAAAAATGTCCGTCCCGAGAAAGGTCCGGTAAGGAATTCCCATGAGTGTCCATGTTTCCTCAGCGTCTTCCTTATCATTCTCTCCCGATTGACTTCATATTAGCACGCAACGCTACGGATTGCAAACATTTTTTAACAGTCTGATAACTCGTCTCTCAGACCGTTTTAACATCTAAAAATAACCTGAAAGCCCATCCCGACTGCTCCGCAACCGTTTCCCCTTTCCGGATAATAATTATGTTTCCTTCCATAATATCCTAGGATTATATTTCGATTAAACAAAGAAGGCCTTCCCCATAAGGGAAGGCCTTCTAATCCAGCAAGGGATTATCAGAAGAAGAAGCTTACGCGAGCGTAAAGCGTCTCTGCCGTTTTGTCCTGGTTAGCAAACTGCTTGCCATGGAAATAGCCAAGCGTCGTCAGCGTATTCTGCATCGGAACATAGCTTGCGGAGAAATCCCAGCCTTTTTCATTAAGCGTATCATGACCCGTGCCAACATTAGCATGTGCCGTGTCAAAGGTCGGCATCAGCGAAGCGTTGCTGCCCAGGTGACGGTAAGCAACGGAAGCGCCAAAGGTACCTTTGTTAGCTTTATTGGCACCTTTGTAGTCGATCTCAGCCGTGCCGGATTTCTTGTAGTCCTTGGCATCCGTGTTTTCCGCATAAGCACCAGCTACTGCCCAGTTCTTATCGAAGGTGTAACGGCCACCAACAGACAGGATGTCCGCATCGTCTTTGTCAGCTTTGTAGCCCGGAGCCGTCTTGAATACTTCGCTGCTAAAATGACGATAGCCCAGGCCGCCCGTCAGCTTGCCCTGCTCAGCACTCAGCTGAACGCCCTGATAACTGGCAGCATCGTCTTTCGCGCCTTCCGTTACTTTGGCATTGGCATCACCGTTGATATTCCAACGGCCAGCTTCAGCCGTGAGTTTTACCTTGTTGCCAACAGTAGCCTGTACGCCGGAGAAGAAATCATCCATGACGAGGCCATCATCGTTGGTGGAGTAGAACGGCATCTTACCAGCTTTGACATTCACGCTGCCATAGTTGCCCTCGGCAAAGACATAGGACAGTTTCGTCGTGCCCGTGCTGTCCTTATCCATCAGGAAGTTGCTGGTCAGACGAGCTTTGACGGACCAGTTATCGTTGATTTCAGCCGTCGGGAACAGACGGAAGGAAACATGGTCGATGTTGTCCTTGTTCTTTTTGCCAGCAGCATCTTCATCGCGATAGCTCCAATAACGGTAACGAGCCTCGCCCGTCCATTTTACCTTGTCGGCATTCTTCTCAAGATTGCTTACGCGGACACCCAGGTTGCTCAGCTCATCGCCGAACTCAGCAGCCAGCTTGTCCAAGAGGGCTTTGTCGTTGCCGGAAACCGTTACGTTCTGGCTCTTAGCCATAGCGCGGGCAACCATTACAGCCATCTCATAACGGGTGATCTGTTTCTGGCCTTTATAGGTGCCATCACCATAGCCCGTGATAACGCCATCCTGAGCCAGCTGTGCTACTGCATCATATGCCCAGTGGTCAGCCGGTACATCGGAAAACGGATTTGCTGCGGCAAAAGTCGTGCTGGCTGCGCCAACCACGAGGGCCGTCGTCAGTGCGGATACAAGAGTCTTTTTCATAATGGAAACTCCTCCCCTAAAAATAGAATATAAATGTGCTTGTTCGCTCTTAATGGATATATTGCACCGGAGTTTCCCTGTTTCCTCCAGAAATGTCCTTTAATCGCGAACATGTATCCTATGATAGCATAACCATTACAAATTTACAAGTAACAATCCTGTTTCATCAATAGCATTGTAAAAAATGCCTACTGGTTCCCCTAAGAAACCAATAGGCATTTATTTATCCACCGGACGGCTCTTTCACGACCGTCAGGATATGGTATAATTATTCTTAGTTTTCCGAATCGGCGTGTTTTACAATGGCACGCACCATTTTTTCGAACTTCGGCCGGGGAAGCATCACCAAGTGACCGCACCCTTGGCATTTCAGACGGAAGTCCATGCCGACCCGCAGGATTTCCCATTCACTGCTGCCGCAGGGATGCGGCTTCTTCATGCGAACGATATCGCCCAGGCTGTACTGTTGTTTTTCCATTCTATCTTCTCCCCTCATGAGGTGATTTACTATGAAAGTTGCCATCCTGCAGATGGCAGTCGCATTAGGCGAGCCCCAAAAGAATATCGCAAACCTCTATCGCATGGCAGAAGCCGCCATGGAGAGCCGCCCGGATGTCCTGCTGCTGCCGGAACTATGGCCGGTGGGCTTCTATCCCCAGCCAATCCTGGACTACGCGGACGCAGATGGCAGACAAATGCGCGACACTTTGTCCCAGCTGGCCAAGCGGTATCAGGTCAACATCGTCGGCGGCACCGTCGCCAATGCCATCGGCAAACAGGTCTTCAACACCTGCTATGTCTTTGACCGCGGTGGCCAGCTGGCCGCCACTTACCATAAGACCCATCTCTTCACCCCCAGCGGAGAAGCCGAGGATTTTGAACCAGGAAACAGCCTCGTGACAGTTACCCTTGACGGCGTCAAATGCGGCATCGCTGTCTGCTATGACATCCGCTTTCCCGAATTCACCCGCCAGCTGACCCTTTCCGGCATCAGTGTTCTCTTCCTGCCCGCCGCCTGGCCACAGACACGGCTGTTCCACTGGCAGACGCTTATCCGCGCCCGAGCCATTGAAAACCAGATTTTCATCGCGGCCTGCAACGAAGCGGGGCTAGGCCCCCACGACACGCCAATGGCTGGCCACTCAGCTCTCATCGACCCGTGGGGTGAAATCCTCGCCGAAGCCGGGGAAGAGGAGGACATCCTGCAGGGGAATCTGCGGCCAGCCATCCGCACCCAGATAAAAGAAACCATGGATGTTCTCGCCGACCGACGCGAAACGCTATATCTTTCCAAGCCGAAAAAATAAGACGCAAGGAGCAGACAGCCTGCTCCTTGCGTCTTATTTTACGTTATAAAAAAGGGAACGTCAATATAGGGGAAAAGCCTGTAAAGCAGGGATTACGCTTCACAAGCCTCGAGGGCAATCAATTCCTGCTCCGACAGCAGGAACGTGTTCAGTGCGGCAGCCACATCTTTGCAGAAAGAAGATACACTGTAACGACGCACATCGCGAAGATGGTCATAAAACCATGCGAGAATGTGTTCCTTCAAAAACCACTGATAGGTTTGCCAGAGCCCCGTAGCCTCCTTGGTTTTAAGGGAGGGCAAGCCGGCCAAGTTTTCAAGGAGTTTGCTCATAAAAGCAAAGGAATAAAAGACATGGCCATCAAAATCATCGTCCTCTTCCGCCGATGCCATACCGGCTTCCACGCAGGCACGGCGCACCAGCAGATTCTCCGCTTCAATCATCTGGGAATTGACCTTGTGATAAAACGCCTCAAAGGGTGGCGCCAACAGCGTGCACGGCCCGATAAAGAGCTGATTGTAATCGTAGGCACTATCCACATCGATTTTCGGCACGACAACCCGTCCCGGCAGCAGCGCACCAATATGCTGGGCGGCTGCTTTGCCCGAACGCAGGACTCCCGAGTAATACTCCGACAACTCGCGGTATATCTCTGCTTTCTGCAGCAAGGCTTCCCTGCTTTCACACATTTCCTTTTCACACCTTTTCTAAAAATTTTCCGCACGCTTCGATTTTCCTATTCATTTTACTAGAACTTTTGCCCGCGGATACTGTAAATTTCTCCAAACATCTATGACAAAAAATATATATTTACACAAAGGATTAAACGAAAATTTAATACTTTGTCCGCTTGATGATGCGGATTGCCTGACAAGCCACGTAAAAACGCACCCGGTCGCTGGCCCGCCCCAGCTCTACCCCTAGGATCTCCTGAATCTTTTTCAGGCGGTTGCGCAAGGTATTGACATGGATAAAAAGCCGCTCACTGGCCTGGGGCAGGGACTCATTCTCCTGAAAATAAGCCTCCAGGGTATCCAGATACCCCGTGTTGTTTTCCTCATCGTATTCCATAAGCGGCCCCAAAGTCTCCTGAACGAAATCATCCAGTTCCTCCGTCCGGATATGGGAAAGCAGCTTCAGCACACCGAGCTCCTCATAACAGGTAAGCCCGTTTTCTGGCTGGCGGAAACGGCCCAGGCTGACTGCCTGGCGGGCCTCCTGCAAGCTGCGGCAAAAATCCGAAGCCAGCGAATACAGCCGGCCAATACCAACGGAAAAAGCCGGCAAATGAGGACTGCGCTCCCGAACCTGCGACATCATCAAGCGGATTGTCTTGGACAAAGCCCCCTGACAGCGCAGTTTCTGCCCGGAATCCGCCAACAGCACCACCAACTGATCCCGCAGCTGCATCGTAACCGGCTGGGCAAACCGCGCCGCCAAAAAGCGCCCCCATTCATGCTCAAGCTCATCGAGGATGCACTTCTCCTGCCCGGCTGGCAAGGGATTGTCGAAGTCAATCACCAGTACATGATGGGGCCGTTCCAGATTCATATTCCAGAGTTTCCCCAGCTTAATCATCTCATCGGAGGTCTCGAAATTATGATAAAGCAAATCGTAGAGGAACTGCTCCCGATGGCTTCGCTGTTCCCGGCGAATCTCCTGCTCATGCCAGAGCAGGAAATTCAGATGATGCACCAGCTGGTCCAAAAAATCCTTTTCCGCTGGAGTCAAGTCTGCCGAATCCACTTCCACCACCAGCCACCCAAGGGACTGGGACTTTATATATAAATTGCGAAGCGTAATCCCCGGGAAAGACTTCTCTCGCTTTTGGAGCAGAGCCTGCCGGCGGTTGCGCAGCAAAGACAGCACCGCTTCCGACAGGCCATCGGTCTTGTAACGGACGTCGCCCATGGGATCGATTACCGCCAGCTCTACATCGAGCTGCTGACTGGCTATGTTCATTTTCTCTTCTATTGTATTATGACGCCAAAGCTGCTCGGCATCATATTCACTTGCCATGAATTTTCTTCCCCTCTTTACGCCAGAAACAAACCGGCTCCCTTGCCTCAATAAAACGCATCGACGGACGCGTATAGCGCACCAGCGGATCCCCAGGAAAACCATTTTGCTCCTCGCCAAGGGTAATCAGCCTCAATGCGCCCACTGGACATATTTCGACGCACATAGGCTTTTTCCCTTCTTTTAGCCGGTCCAGGCAGAAATCGCATTTCTCTGCCTTTCCCGTTTTGACATTGATATGGGGCGCCTCATAGGGGCACGCCCCCACACAGCGGCCACAGCCGACACAGCGCTCGCTATGATGGATGACCACGCCGTTGCGCAGTTTGTCGTAACAATTCTCCGGACAAACGCGGATACATTCCGGCGACGCACAGTGATTGCAACCTAGGGTTAAAAATCCCTGGGGGCGTTCACCATCTCCCATCCGTTCCACATGGCGAAAACTCCGCTCGGCCTCTGGATGCTGATGCGCGCAGGCCATTTCGCAGGCCCGACAGCCGACACATTTGGACAAATCTACCTCAAATCCCAGTTGATGTGGTTTCATATCCGCGCCTCCTTCCTAATCTATCTATGTTATAATGATAGCACAAAAATAGTCAGAAAGGGGAGTTTCTCATTGAACCGGCAAACCTATACCATCACCCGTCACATGTGTCCACGCAACTGCTACGACTCCTGTCCCATGCTTGCCTATACCAGTCACGGGCGCATCGACCACATAACGGGCGATTCCCTGACCCCCGGTGCCTCCCGGCAGCTCTGTTCCAAGAGCAATCAAATCCTCTCCACCGTCTATCATAAAGACCGGCTCCTCTATCCCATGATCCAACACGAACGCGGCAGTGGCCATTGGCAGCGAATCTCCTGGGATACCGCCATCGACATCATCGCCCGCAAGATTCTCGACCTCAAAGAACGATTTGGCTCCCCCCTGCCCCTCTGCCTCAACAAATACTCGGGCAACTTCGGCCTGCTGCGCAACGCCTGCGAAGGCATGTTTAACAGCCTGGGCCCCACTACCCAGACCATCGGCACCCCATGCTTCTCCTCGGGACTTGATGCACAAAAACTGGATTTTGGCGGCAACATCACCTCCCAGACCCAAAGCCTCGTCAATTCCAAACTCATCCTGCTCTGGGGCGTCAACCCGGCTTGGACCGCCATCCATACCATGCCCGCCCTCTATGCCGCCCGGGAATGCGGCGCCAAAATCGTCGTAATCGACCCCATTCGCACCGAAACCGCCAACAAGGCCGATTACTTCATCCAACTGCGACCCGGAAGCGATTCTGCCCTGGCCCTGCTGCTCCTCTGCCGTCTCCACGAGCAGCACCGTCTCACCACCAAATCCGATAAAATAAAGGGCCTCAAAGAATTTCTAGCGGGGCTTTCCCAAATCGACCAGTCAAAACTGCTGGCAGCCGTCGACCAGACCGAGGAAGCCATTGATTTCCTCGCGGGCCTTATCGCTGCCCATCACCCCATGCATATCTGGGCGGGTTTCGGCCTCCAGCGGCATCTGCAAGGAGGCCTTTCCATCCGGCTCATCGACGCCCTTTCCATGCTGACTGGCAACATCGGCATCGCTGGCGGCGGCGTCAATTTCGCCGACCGCGATGCCTTCCAATTGCCGCGCCCCATCCAGCAGTGCCGCGACGATACCCGCTTTGTCAATATCAATCAGTTCTCCCACACCCTGCAAACCTTAAAGGACCCGCCAGTCCGTCTGCTCTGGATTGCCTGCCGCAATTTACTGTCCCAGGACGTGGGCCTGCAGGAACTTCACGCCCTTTGGCCCAACTTGGAACTCATCGTCACAGCGGATAAATTCCTAACGCCAACGGCTCAGATGTCTGACATCGTGCTGCCCGTCACCACCGAATTTGAAGACCTTGACGTCTATACGGGTTACTTCCAGCAGTGGCTCGGCATCAACGAACGGGCCATCCCCCCTCAAGGAGAGACAAAAAGCGACCTTGAAATCGCCCGGCTGCTGACCCGCCGCCTAAACGAACTGGCTCCAGGCACCAGCACCTTCCCCGCCCATCTCACCGATGAAGAATTTCTGGACCGGGAACTCCCCGAATCACTCTGTCTCTCCATCGGCATCAAAAACTGGCGCCAGCTGCGCAAAGGCGCCATCAAAGTGCGCCCCACGCCCATTGCCTGGGAGGGCCAGCACTTTGCCACCGACGACGGCAAATTCCACTGCTGTCCCATTCCCCAAAACCTTGTCCAACTACTCCCCTCGGAGGAAATGCCCTTCTACTTCATCACGCCACATGCACAACAGAACATCAACAGCCAGATTCACACGCGGCTAAAAGAACTTTCCGAATACCCCATCGTCTACCTGCACCCCCAACCAGCCAAACAGCGTGGGCTTTCGGAATCCCAGCAGGTTATCCTCTGGAACCAATACGGAAAACTGACCGGAATCGTCTGCTTCGACAGCAGCCTGCCTCCTGACGTCATCCTCTGTTATCAAGGCAGCAGCAAACACGG
>NZ_JAILKR010000005.1 GCF_024693525.1 Selenomonas sp.
CCTAAAGGAGCCGAGAAAATAATCTGGCCAACCTGCGCAGCAATCTGGAAGCCCACCATATAGAGCGTCGCCGAGATACGCGTATCGAAATGGAGCGTAAAATAACGGAAGATGGCCAAAATAAACAGTGCTGTCTCCGGAGCATGCAACAGCTTGATCACTGCTACACCGAACGGATTCGTAACCAAGCCGCAGCCGCCGATACGCAAGATCATGATTGCACAGCTGAGGAGAATGGCCTTGCGGACACCAATCTTTCTCATGAATACAGGCACCAACCCCATCATCAGGAACTCTAAAAACACTTCTATGGAATTCAGTACACCATAGGCCTGCTGCCCCTGCTCCGGCGTTGCAAAGAAACGGGTAAAAAACTCCGGAAACATCTGTTGATCGAACACCGTATAAAACGTCCAGCTCATAACCACAAAGAGTATAATCTTCCAAACGTCAAAGATTTTGAATACACCCAGGATTTCTCGCATCGATGGTGTTTTATTGTCTTTCCTGCTCTCTTCTTTATCCTCATAATGCGCCAGATTTTTCGTGTCGCGCTCAGGTCTCCATACCAGCAAGCTCACGAACAATATGGCAGAAATAGCCGACCCCATCCAAAAGATCAGATACGGATTGATGGTAAATAGGAATCCGGCGGCCAACGCTGCCACAGCATAGCCAAAGGAGCCCCAAGCCCTTGCCTGTCCATACTCGAAATGATACCGCCGGCTCATGCGCTCAGTCACAGCCTCAAACACAGGACAAGCCGCCAAATACGAAATTGCCAAATAAACCGCACCAACCATTGCACCAAGGAAAAAATTGTTTTCCAGCATCGGTACATACACCCAGGTAAAGAACGGTGCTATGAGTATCTGTAACCCAATCAAAGCCAGCAAGAGATTTTTCCTCATGCCAAGTTTATCCTGAATCGAACCGTAAACAAACATCAAGACCAGCGCGGCCGCCGAGCCAAACGAAAAAATCGTACCTACTTGAGCCCCGGAAAAACCTTGTTTTGTCGTGAGCCATATCTGGAAAAATGACCACCAGATGCCCCAGCCCATAAAGAATAACAACAACTGCGTAGAACCAACACGATAAAATGGATTTTGAAATGCCTGTAGAAATTTCATGGTAAAGCCCCCTTATCCATACCATTTCTGCCCGATTATCTAGCGGTCAATACCGATTTGCTTGTGCCTCCAATGCGTAGACCTTAGCTACTTCTGCCCCCCAGGGAAGCTGCATCGTCAAATCGTTCTGCCAATAAATCCGTTCGGTAAACGTAAATTCCCCCTCGTTCACAAACAATTCTGCAGAACTATTGTCAATAAAGACCTTCAGATCCAGCTGCGCCGCCGAACGCATGGTGAGCGACCGCTCGCCATCCTCCGTTGTACGCCTAAGCGTCAGCCGCCTGTCCCTCCTATCTATCTCCAAACTAAGCGTCTGCTGTCCATCACTCAATTCCAAAAGCTTTTGCTTGCCATCGGGGATATCCCCAAAAAACAGCTCCACTTCAGCCGTACGTGGTATCGCCAGCTGTTTTCCGGCAGCCAGATTGCCATCCCATATTTTTTTCTCGCGCAGCAGCTGCATTTCTTGAACCGGCCGCTGATATATATGATTATCCTTTATGGATAATTCCCGTGGAATCGTCAAAGCGCCAGCCCAGCCATCCGCCTTTTCATACATGGGCGAATCCCAAGCATTCATCCACGCTACCATGAGTCTTCTTCCATCTGGTGCCAACATGGTCTGCGTAGCATAAAAATCATGCCCATGGTCGATTTCCTCGAACTGGCCGCGAATGAATTCCTTGTCATCCGCAACTTGTCCCAGCATATAGCCCGTCTGATTGAGATTGCGGAACCGATCGCCCTGCGCTTCTACCCCTTGCGGCGACATCAGTAAAACGTCCTGCCCCATCAGATGGAAAAAATCCGGACACTCCCACATATAACCTTCACTTTTTACATTTGCAGCTTTTGCTAAGACACTGACCTTCTCCCACTGCTTGAGATCCTTTGACTGATAGAGCAGCGCCCGACCTAAGCCGTCCTTTCCTTGGCTTCCCAGCACCATATAGAAAGTCCCCGCCTCCTGCCAAACCTTAGGATCGCGAAAATGTTTTGTATTATCCGCCGGTACCTGCAAGACTGGATTTCCTTCATATTTCACGAAATGAACGCCATCCTCTGACCACGCAAGGTTCTGATCCTGATAAAACGCCTCGCTGTCTGCAGGGTCGGTCAAATGATGGCCTGTATAGATCAGCCAAAGTTTATCCTCATAGACAACCGCACTGCCAGAAAAGCAGCCATCCTCCGCTTCATCTGGTGTCAATGCAACAGGCAGCGTCTCCCAATGTACCAAATCCTTGCTCCGCGCATGCCCCCAATGCATCGGCCCCCATTCAGCCGCATACGGATAGTACTGATAAAACATATGATAATAGCCTTTGAACCAGGAAAAACCATTGGGATCATTCATCCATCCGCCGCTGGTCATCAAATGATACCCTAGTCTATATCTTTGATTATTCACCCGTATTTTTTCTTTCATCGATTATCCCCCATAGCTTCTTCTTTTTCTCAAACCGGTTCGAGACTTATTTGAAAATACATCGAACCAATATCGAATCGGTTCGATGTATTAATAATAACGCCGCAAATACGATTTGTCAATAGTATTTGCGGCGAATATATAGCATATAATAAAAAATAGGAATCAACAAGTATTGCCATCCAGGATAAACGGATCGATAACCCAAGGACCGTCTTCACACGTACCATTGACCATCTGCAGCACTTTACGTACCGACAGCTCAGCCAATTCACGAATCGGCTGCCGCACAGCAGTGATCGGCTCTAACCCCATCCGCGTCACCGCTGTGCCATCATAGGCAAGCAAGCGTAAATCATCAGGGACACGCCGCCCCATCGCGGCAGCGACATGCAAACACGCCGCAATAGCCAAATCTGCTCCCAGTACGCCATCTACATCCGGATACTGCTGGAATAACTGCTGTGCTGCCGCTGCAAAGCTCGGATAATCAAACGCATTCCATGGCATCTCAACCACGTCCACTCTTACCCCATGCGCGTGTAAGATATCTGCCGCATTGAAATGATATTCATTGGCTGGCGTCTGTACCCCTTGATAACCTATGACTTCGACAATATGCTTGCAACCATGCGCCAAAAAGCGCTCCGCCGCCAATTGTCCTCCCTTTTTATGATTGCAATGCACAATCGGAATCCGATCATTCAGATAACGGTCAAAGGCCACAATCGGCTGCTGGACATCTGCATACAGCGAAACATCCAGTGAATGAGCGCCCATGATGATACCATCCATGGTCCGGCGCTTGAGCATATCCACAAAGGTCCGCTCCCCATTTTCTTTATGCTGCGTACAACATAGCATCATCTTGCAATTCTGGTCATAAAGCGCAGCCTCCAGTGCTTCGATGACCTCACCAAAAAATGGATGCGATACCGATGGCATGATGACACCGATCGTATTTGTCCGGCTAAGAGACAGATTGCGCGCTACTTCACTCGGCACATATTTGAGCTTCTTCATGGCAGCCTCGACTTTTTGCCGTGTACTTTCCGAAACATAGCCTTTCTTGTTCATGACCAATGATACAGTACTTGCTGCTACCCCTGCTTCTTTCGCTACATCTTTTATCCTAACCATTGCTATCCTCTAATCCCGTGTCTTGTTCTATCTTTTCCCGCAATGCGCCCTGGCCTGGGCAAAGAACTCATACGGCACGGCCATATTGTTGTCAATGCCTGTACCCAGCTCGATTCCCGGACGGTTCGTACCATGGAAATCCGTGCCGCCCGTTGGCAGCAGACTGTATTTGTCAATCATGGCTGCAGCAAACGCCTTGTCTTCCTCGGTATAATTTGGATAATAACGTTCCATCCCATCGAGGCCAAGACTATGCAGATAACAGATAGCCTCTTCCTGCTGCTCACGCGTCAGACCCTTGAGGCCGATATTCTTATGGAAATGCGCCAGTGATGTCACGCCACCCGCCTCATGGATAAGCGGCAGCGCTTCCTCGACCGTAATCGTCTTATTGAGCCCGAGTTCAGCAGCCGCCGGATCGAGATAATTATCCCAGAGCGGCTGGGCACGGTCATACATGTGCAGCGACACCAGATAACGCATGATGGCATAGCGGTCAAACGGGCCATCATAGGCAAAGGGACGCACCTTCTCTACGGAAATATCTACGCCCTTGTCCCTGACGTAGGCGATGATTTCCTCGATTTTTCCTTCCTTGACCGCGCGGATCTTCTTATAGACCTTCTGAAACGATGGATGCTCTGGATTGAAGCCAAGGCAGACGATATGCACCTTGCGCTCCCCAAAAGTCGCCGCAAGCTCCATGCCCGGGATGAATTCTATGCCAGCCTCCTTTGCCGCTGCAGCGGCCTCCGCATTGCCCGCGATAACATCGTGGTCGGTCAGCGCCAAAGCCGAAAGGCCACGCTCCTTGGCAAGCCTTACCAGCTCAGCTGGACGGTAGCTGCCATCAGATACCAGCGAATGGACATGTAAATCAACTGTTTTCATTTATATCTTTATCCTTCCCTCGAAATTCCTGTTGTGCCAAAAAGAAATTAAAGACGGCCTCCGCCGCTGGCCGGTTCATGCCTGGCGCCGCCATGAGTTCCTCGACCCCAGCCGCCTTGATACGGCTTAGCGTGCCGAAATGCGACCATAGCGCCTGCCGGCGTTTCGGCCCGATACCGACGATATGGTCAAGCACCGAGACAAGATTGCGCTTGCCGCGCAGTTTGCGATGATACGTAATTGCAAACCGGTGTGCCTCATCGCGAATGCGCTGGATAAGGTATAATGCCTGGCTATGGCGCGGCAGTACCACCGGCTCTGACTCGCCCTCACGGAATACGAGCTCAAACTGCTT
>NZ_JAILKR010000020.1 GCF_024693525.1 Selenomonas sp.
AGGCGTTTTCCCGCCGAAGCTGGTGGAAATCCTGCGCAAGGATGGTGTGCTTTGGGAAAGTACGCCGGAGGAACTGGCCTTGATCCAAAGGAATACCGTTGATTTTTTGGGCGTGAACTACTATCAGCCTTTCCGGGCGCAAGCGCAGACGGCTTTTGATGATTCAGAAGGCTGGCTGCCGGAGAAGTATTTTGCTCCGTATGAGATGCCGGGCCGGCGCATGAATCCTTATCGCGGCTGGGAAATCTATCCGCAGGCAATCTATGATATTGCCATCAACATCCGGGATAATTATGGCAATATTCCCTGGTACGTATCCGAAAACGGTATGGGCGTGGAAGGCGAAGAAAAATTCCGGCAAGCAGACGGCACGATTGCCGATGATTACCGGATTGACTTTATAAAGGAGCATCTGGCGTGGCTGCATCGGGGCATTGCCGAAGGCTCGAATTGCTTTGGCTATCATCTTTGGACCCCCATTGATTGCTGGTCGTGGTCCAATGCCTATAAGAACCGCTATGGCCTGATTGCGCTGGATCTGGCCAATCAGCAGAAGACGTTGAAAAAGTCTGCATACTGGTTCAGGGATTTGGCTGCCCATAATGGCTTTACAGAGTAGTAGCGGAAGGAGTGTTTCTTGATGAAAAAAAGATTGTTGGCAGTGGCGGTCGGTTTGTCCTTGAGCATGCCAGTATTTTCTGGTGTGGGGCATGCCAGTGTGCTGGATAATCCGCAGGATAAAGCGTATGTGCAGCGCAGCGTGCTGCCAGATCATGGCAAAGCCCAAAAGGAAGCGCTGACGGTGGCGCAAGTGGAAAATTTGGCTCCGTTGGCCAATAAGGTGGTGGATAAACAGCTGACGCCAGAGGCAGCCAGGCTCTATCGGTATCTGTTGGCTGTTCCGCAGGCAGGAAAAGTCATCTACGGCCATCAGAATGACACGCACCACAAGATGTTCCGGGTGGATAGCGGCAGCGAGTCTGACTGCAAGGATGTGACCGGCAGCATCGCCGGGGTCGTGGGCATGGATTCGTTGTCGCTTACGGGGGATGAATTGAAAGTAACGGCTGCAGAAAAGGCAGCTGGTGTGACGTATACGGATAAACTCGTGGAGATTGCGGAAAATGCTGACAAGCAGGGGGCAATCATCACCTTATCGATGCACATGCCGAATTTTGCTGTCGTAGCGAAAAAGCCGCGCGTGAATGGTGCTTACGATTTTCAAGGCTATAGCCCTAATGTCTTGACCGGTGATGTAGGAAAAAGGATTCTGCCGGGGGGAGACCTCAATGAAGTTTATCGTGCTTATCTGGATATGGTGGCAAACTTTGCGCTGCGTCTGCAGGATAAGCATATCCCGGTGATTTTCCGCCTGCTGCATGAACATAATGGAAGCTGGTTCTGGTGGGGAGGACAGAATATCAGCAGCAATGATTTCTTGGCATTGTGGAAATATACGGCAGAATATATGCGCGATGTGAAGGGCGTACATAATTTCCTTTATGCGTATTCTCCCAATGGCCCCTTTGCGGATGCGGCTGCTTATCTGGACCGCTATCCTGGCGATGATTATGTGGATATATTCGGTGTGGATACCTATGATGATGATCAAAGCGGCAGCTGGTATAAGAATCTTTCCCAAACATTGACGGTTATGGAAAAACTGGGGCAGGAGCGGCATAAAGTCATTGCCCTTACAGAAGCCGGTGTGCGCAGAGGTGGCAGCTTGGCTGTACGGGATAATGTGGATAAAAAGTGGTTTTCCAAGGCCGGAAAAATCTGCCGGGAACATAAGGCTGCTTATTATATGGTATGGGCCAATTTTGACAAAGAGGAACATAATTTCTTTATGCCCTATATGGTGGATGATAAGCGCGGGCATGAGATGATAGATGAATTTACAAGCTTTTATAACGAGCCGGCCAGTATCTTTGCCGATGGCAATACGGACTATAAGAAACTGCAGGCAGGTACGGTGAAATGAGCAGTCAGGCAAAATACAAGCAAGTGGCAGATAGAATCCGTAAGGCGATTCGCAAGGGGGCATACCTTCCAGGAAGTCAATTGCCACTGGCGAAGGATTTGTGTGTAGAATTTGCGGTCAGCCGTATCACCATCAAACGAGCAGTGGATGAGCTGGTGCATGATGGATTGGTGGTAAAGCGGCGAGGAGCAGGGACTTTTGTCAAAATTATGGATGATACTGCTATGTATAAGTTAAGTCAATCTCCTCAGTTCGGTGGTTTTTCGGAATATTATCATGGGCATAAGATACATACGGAGGTATTGCATTTTGCAATCATTCATCCTGCGGTAGATGTGGCCGAGCAGCTGAAAATATCCGAAGACGATTTCGTTTATGATATTCAGCGCTTGCGCTGTGCGGATGGTGAACCAGTGGTTATCGAATATACCCAGATGCCGATGGAACTTATTGCTGGGCTGAAAGAAAAACATTTAAAGGATTCTCTTTATCGCTATATTGAAGGAACTTTGGGGCTGCATATCCAGTCGGCACATCGTACGATAAGAGCTGTTATGCCCACAGAGGAAGAACAGAAACGATTGGGAATAACGGAGGAAATGCCGTTGTTGGAGGTGCAACAGACAGCTTTCTTATCGGATGGCCGTCCGTTTGAGTATTCCTTGTCCCGTCATCGTGGCGATAAAATGAACTTTAAGGCAGTGTCGGTAAGATAATGAGGAGGAAGAGTATGCAAAAAAAATCTTTTTTGCCGGTGTTGGCGCTCGGTATGGGATTGACAGCGAATTGTTATGCTGCCGACAATCCTTTTGCAGATGTTCCGGCAGATCACTGGGCTTATGATGCTGTATCACAGCTGGCAGCTGATAATATCTTGGAAGGTTATGAGGATAAAAGTTTTCGCGGCAATCATCAGATTACCCGTTATGAAATGGCACAGATGGTGGCAAAAGCACGTGCTAAGGCTAGCAGCGGTGAGGATAAAGTGCTGGTAGAGAAATTAACGGCAGAATTTCAGGCAGAATTGGAACAGCTGGGGGTTAAAACAGCCAATTTGGAAAGGAATGCCGATCGGGTAAAATGGAGTGGCGTTTTTGCACAAAAAGCTATGAAAGGCAATCCTGATGAACACACTTGGTGGGAAAAAGAATTGTTCCTCAATGTGGATGCGGCCGTCAATGAAAACTGGAATGTTCATGCCGGTGTTGATACGAAGTGGGGAAGCAATGAAGGCTGGAATAGTGAAGAAGGGTTTGCGGATGCCTATGGAGCGTCTAATGTAAACGTATCGAATATGCTTTATCAATTATATGCGAAAGGAGCACCTTTTAAGGGAGCATTCGCGACATTAGGGTTATTTACGCCTGGCTTACAAGAAGGTTTTGTTGGTAATGCCAGAACAAAAGGAATGGAACTGGATTATCAAATAAGGAAGACAAGCTTGAAGGCTTATGGTGGCAATCTGCATGAAAAGGTCTCCGATATGTCGTCTGCTTGGTCCGATGCGTTTCGCCGGCATGGCAATCGTGGGGATTTTGAATACGTTGGTACAGGTGTAGGTGGTACAGAAACAGGGGTTAAAGATCAAAGACTGCGGGCATGGGGCTTGGCTGCAGAACAACGATTTACGGATTGCACAACGGCAGGTATCGGGTATTATAATCTGCATTCACCGGTCGCTTATGGCGACAGTCATTTGGGCATTGTGGCCGTTAATCTGCGTCAGCGCTTAGCCGATGCTTGGGAGCTGTCCGGTTTCTATTCGCATGGCAATCAGCATTATCAGAACAAAGCCTATGATGTTAAATTCATATACAATGGCAGTCCCTGGGGGGACAAAAAAGTTGGCGGATCTTTCGGCTATCGTTATCTAGGTTCCGATGCCCTGATTATGAGCAGTGTAGTTAATGGCAGTGAAAAGCCGGGACGCAAGGGATGGGAGGCCAGTCTTTGGTATCATTTCATGAAAAATATCCAAATACAGGGGTATCTATTTAATGGTACTGCAATAAATAAGGCGTACGATAACGGTGCTCATCGTACGGCGTATTTTACAAGCCTGCTGTTCAGTTTTTGATTTATCCGGATTATGAGGTAGGTCTTCGCGGGAAGACTGGGAATATTGCGCTCTTTGAATCAAATTGCGAATATGTGCTCTTGTTTGTACTTTTTAATAATACGCTATATAATAAATGTATATATGTGCAAGGAGGGCGGCAGTCGTGTTGAAGTATGAGGCAATAGCCAGAGAACTTAGAGAGGATATACAACAGGGAAAATATACCCCCGGTGAACAATTGGCACTGGAAAAGGAAATGTGTCAGCAATATGGCGTTAGCCGCATAACGATAAAACGGGCTGTCGATGAATTGGTTAAACAGGGACTGGTAGTCAAACGGCGCGGGTCGGGAACTTTTGTAAAATCGCTCAAGGACGAAGATGTGAAAGAACTGAGTATGGCAAACCAGTTTTCTGGTTTCGCGGCGACGTTCAAGGGCCGCAAAGTCGCTTCGAAAATCTTGCGATTTGAGATCATCCATCCTACGGCTGAGGTGGCAGCTAAGCTGCAATTGGCTGTGGACGATTTTGTCTATGATATTATCCGGGTGAGATTGCTGGATGACCGGCCTGTGGTGGTGGAATATACGCAAATGCCGATCCAGCTGATTGTGGGCCTCAAGCGGCAGACGCTGGAAAAATCGATTTACAGTTATATCGAGAAGGATTTGGGCTATAAGATCCAATCGGCGCATCGTACGGTGCGCGCTGTAATGCCTACGGATGAAGAACGCGAGCAGCTGCAGATAGAGGGGGTGCTTCCCTTGCTGGAGGTCACACAGGTGGCCTTCTTGGATGATGGCCGCCCGTTTGAGTATTCGATTGCCCGTCATCGAGGCGATTACAGCAATTTCCGCTCGGTGAGCATTCGTTGAAGGTAATTTAGAAAATGGAGTGATGTATTGATGCTAGAACCTATGCTTTTGAAGGCACCGTTGAAAGATTATCTTTGGGGCGGCAACCGTTTGAAGAACGAATACGGCAAGGAATCCGATTTGGATATCGTGGCAGAAAGCTGGGAACTTTCCTGCCATGAGGCAGGATTGAGCGTAATCGATAGCGGTGCGCATAAAGGCGAAACCCTGGCGGCATTTCTGACCGGGGCGGGGAAGGCTGTGCTCGGAAGCAGGGCGCAGGATAGGGATTATTTCCCGCTGCTGATCAAATTCATCGATGCCAAGGGGGATTTATCGGTACAGGTCCATCCGGACGATGAATATGCGCTGCGGGAAGAAGGCGAGCAGGGCAAGACGGAAATGTGGTATGTGGTCGATGCAGAACCTGATGCAAGCCTTATCTATGGTTTCCAGCAGAAAATCAGCAAAGAGGAATTCGAGCAGCGCATCGCGGATAATACGCTGCTGGAGGTCTGCAACAAAGTCCCCGTGCATAAAGGGGATGTGTTCTTCATCAAGGCAGGTACGCTGCATGCCATTGGCAGTGGTATCTTGATCTATGAGGTTCAGCAAAGCTCTAACCTGACGTATCGTGTCTATGACTATGGGCGCGTAGGCAAAGATGGCAAGCCACGTCAATTGCATATCGATAAGGCTTTGGCGGTAACCAAGCTCGAAGTGCCGCAGGCTGTGTCGGGAAATACGGTGGATATTGACCTGTTCCCGGATATGGATATCAGATTATTGGCGGAATGCAAGTATTTCAAAGTATATCATGGCAGTCTGCAGGGAGACAGCACTATGTGCGCTGGCGAGGATTCCTTCCATTGCCTGACGGTACTGGAGGGCACTTTGTCGCTTACCGTAAATGATGCGTCTCTCACTGTGGCAAAAGGAAGGACGGTCTTTGTGCCTGCTGGCTTGGGAAGATATCAGCTGCAGGGACAGGCAGCGTTTATTTTAAGCAAATTATAACGCGTATAAGCTGACCCCATTTCCATAAGTGGGGACGGCAAATTACTGACAGGCGGTTCGCAAACTCTTTGGAGGTTGCGAACCGCTTTTTGCTGTTTGGCGGCAGGTATCGGATTCCGGTGTGGCGAAATATTTCTACGGTCGCTAGGATTTTAAGCAAATGGTGCAGGATTACTGGCGGATAAAAATATAGGGAAGGTCTTGACTTGGAGTAAGCTTTAAATAGTAGAGTAAAAACAAGGGAATACATATGATAGGGCAGAAAGCCGTAGAATATAGCAGGGAGGTTGAAGTGATGAAGAGAAACATGACGCGCAGGAATTTCGTGAAACTGGCTGGTATGGCCGTGGCGCTCGCAGCGCTGCCGGGCTGTGTGACATTGGCGGCCGATACGGCAGTAAAAAAGCCGGATGGGAAGCAAAAGGTGGCCGGTACCGGCGGCGAACATTATGTTCCCTATCAGGAACGGCAGGGGGCAGAGTCAGTGGTTTACTTTACCCGTGACTTGTCAGCGGCAGGGCTTTTGCAAATCAGCTGATTGATATCGATAATGGGGACAAAGTCATCACGGCTGCCGAGGCGGTAAAGGGCGTCAAGGGTATCTGGGGGCCGGACGGCAATTGATGGGCAGCAAAGATTTGACCGTTAGATATGACGGTCAAATTTTTTGGCAACAATATTGACATGGTGTCATTTTATTTATATAATACAAGCAACAAGAAAAGTTACACAGTGTCATTTTACACAGGCAGGAATCCGCTACCTAGGATTTTTGCAGAGGAAAAGCCCGTACGGCGGGAGGAAATCCTTGCTGCCGGTGCTTTAGGAGCTCAGTCATGGAACGTTGGAGGGTGTGTGGCAATGCAATATACGAAACTCGGTAACACGGATTTGGAAGTATCCCGCATTTGCTTAGGCTGCATGGGCTTTGGTAATGCAGCTGCGGGACAGCATAGCTGGACGGTGGACGAAACTGCCACCCGGGAGATAATCAAGCATGCCTTGGCGCAGGGGATAAATTTCTTTGATACGGCCATTGCCTATCAGAACGGCACGAGTGAGGAATATCTGGGCAGAGCGCTGCGCGATTATGCATCGCGGGACGAGGTGGTGGTCGCGACAAAATTCCTGCCCCGCAGTACGCAGGAAATCAAAGCTGGTGTGACCGGTCAGGAACATATTGCCAAACAGCTGGATATGAGTTTGCAGCATTTGGGTATGGATTATGTGGACCTGTATATCTACCATATGTGGGATTATCAGACCGATATTTATGATATCTTAGACGGTCTTACGCAGCAGGTGAAGGCGGGCAAAGTCCGCTATATCGGCATTGCCAACTGCTATGCCTATCAGCTGGCCAAGGCCAATGCGCTGGCGGCAAAGGAAGGTTTTGCTCCCTTTGTGTCGGTGCAGAACCATTACAATCTGTTGTTCCGCGAGGAAGAACGGGAGATGGCAAAATTATGCGCCGAGGACAACATTGCCATGACGCCTTACAGTGCGCTGGCCAGCGGCCGGCTGGCTAGAAGGCCCGGGGAAATGTCCAAGCGTCTTGCTGAGGATAGTTATGCCAAGCTCAAATACGATGGCACGGCTGAAGCTGATGAAAAAATCATCCTGCGCGTGGCAGAGCTTGCCGATACGTATGGCGTATCCATGACGGAAATCGCTTTGGCCTGGCT
>NZ_JAILKR010000030.1 GCF_024693525.1 Selenomonas sp.
AAAATTGCTACCGTTCAAGCGAAGCGCGTTTTGCAACTTTTTCGATGCTTAATTAAAGATAAAAATTTCGTTTAGAAAAACATCTCCCGCGTAGTGTTGGCACTGCCCCTAGCGGCGGCGAAGAGTTGCTTCGAATGAGACTTGCAAACTGTAGTTTGTTGAGAGAAAAGGGATTTTATGACAAATGTCATACGAAACAATTGAAAGTAGTGACAGAGTTCAGCTGACTTTGACCGTGTTTTCTATTATTATAATTACTGTCAGAAAAGTTATAAGTTTAGCGCTGTTGCCGCGATGGGGATTTTGTGGTGACAGCTGGTTGTCCGAAAGGGGTATGACATATGGAAATCGCATTTTGCCGAATCGACGATCGTCTGATTCATGGACAGGTTGCTACGGTCTGGACGAAAGTTACGGGCTGCAATCGAATCATGTGCTGCAGTGATGAAGTGGCACAGGACGCTATGCGCAAGAAACTCTTGCTGCAGGTAGCGCCGCCGGGAATCAAGGCTTACGTTGTACCGGTTGAGAAAGCTTGCGAAGCTTACAAAAATCCGAAATACGACGCATTCAAGACGCTGTTCCTGTTCACGAAGCCGGCCGATGTAGTCCGGGCTGTGAAGGGCGGTATCCCTTTCAAATCCGTTAATCTCGGTGGCATGACTTACAAAGATGGCGATACGCTGATTTCCAGTGCTGTTGCCGTAAACCCGGATGATGTCAAAGCGCTGCTCGAACTTCAGGATATGGGCATCGAAGTGGAAATCCGCAAACTGGCAAATGAGCCGAAGGGGAACCTGATGGAAGCGCTCAAGGCAAAAGGCATGGCATAAGCTGGAGCAATTATTCCGGATCTTGGAAAAGCTGAAATGATAAGCAATTAGGGAAGCAAAAGAAAAGATAGGGGTGTTTATACGTTATGACTACCATACAGTTTATTTTACTGATTGTTGTTGCAGCGGTAGCCGGCATGGGAAGCGTACTGGATGAGTGCCAGTTCCACCGCCCACTCGTTGCCTGCACGCTGGTTGGTCTCGTTCTTGGTGATATTACTACCGGTATTATTCTTGGCGGTACCCTTGAGATGCTGGCTCTGGGCTGGATGAACGTCGGTGCAGCTATGGCACCGGATGCAGCACTGGCATCGGTGGTTTCCGCAATCCTCGTCATTGTCGGCCATCAGAGTATCGGCGCTGGTATCGCTCTGGCTGTACCACTGGCTGCTGCTGGTCAGGTTCTCACGATTTTCGTTCGTACCATTACCGTATTCTTCCAGCATCTGGCGGATAAATTTGCCTTGGAAGGCAATGCCTTCGGCATCGAGATGTGCCATGTCGGCGGTCTGCTGCTGCAGGGTATCCGCGTAGCAGTTCCGGCGGCTATCGTCGCTGCTGTTGCTGGTACGGACACGGTCAATGCTATGCTGGCTTCCATTCCGGAAGTCATCACCCGCGGCCTGCAGGTTTCCGGTGGCTTCATCGTCGTCGTCGGTTATGCGATGGTCATCAACATGATGAATGCCAAAGCCCTCATGCCGTACTTCTTCCTCGGTTTCCTCATTGCCGTATTCACGAACGTCAACCTCATCGGCTTTGGTGCTATCGGCCTCATCTGCGCTTATTTCCACATTCGTGGACTTCAGCGTGAACTGAATGCCGCAGCTGCTGGCAATACGGGCAGCGGTGATGGTCTTGACGACATCGATGATTCGGAACTGATGTAAGGGGGAGGAAATGTCATGGAAAAGAAACTTAGCAAAAGCGATCTCGTATCGATTTTTATCCGTTCGAACTTCCTGCTCGGCTCCTTCAACTTCGAGCGTATGCAGGCAATTGGCTTCTGCGTGTCGCTGATTCCGGCACTCAAAAAGCTCTACAAAGATAACCCGGAGGAGTATAAACGCTCCCTCAAACGTCATCTCGAATTCTTCAACACGCAGCCCTTCCTGGCTACGCCAATCATGGGTATCATTGCTGCTATGGAGGAGAAGAAAGCCAATGGCGCTGAGATTGGTGAAGATACCCTATCCGGTGTCAAAGTCGGTCTTATTGGGCCGCTGGCCGGTGTCGGTGACCCGATTTTCTGGGGCACCCTTCGCCCGGTATTGGCCGCTCTCGGTGCTGGTATCGCGCTGACGGGCAGCATCGTGGGCCCGCTGATTTTCTTCGTAGCCTTCAACGTCATTCGTCTTCTCACCAATTGGTACGGCGTAATGTACGGCTATGATAAAGGTACGGAACTCGTCAATGAGGTGGGCGGCAACCGCATGCGTTACCTCACGGAAGGTTCCTCCGTTCTTGGTCTGCTCGTCATGGGTGCTCTGGTTGCAAAATGGACCACCGTCAACATGCCGATGGTGCTGTCATCCTATACGAACAGCCAGGGAGAACAGGTTGTCACGACGGTTCAGAGCTTGCTGGATTCGCTGATGCCTGGTATCGTACCGATGCTGATGACCTTTGCCTGCATGTGGCTCCTTAAAAAAGGCGTCAATCCGCTGGTCATCATCCTCGGCCTCTTCGCTCTCGGCATCGTGGGCTATGCCATTGGCCTCTTTGCATAAATCATCACATATTCCATTATGTAATACAATCCCAACAGAAAGAGCTTCGTTTTTGGGCGAAGCTCTTTTTGTATGGTTCATTTATGTTATAATTGGAATCAAATGAAGGAGAAAGGCGGAGTATGATGGACCTGCGGGAAAAGTATTTCTGGGCGCTGGTGGGAGCCATGAGTGTGGGGCTGTTCCTGCTTAGTCTGCTGCACATGGCTCAGGGGGATTTGTCCGTGCGGCAGAATGAGCAGCGGCGGAAGCTGGGGGCCGTTTATATGACCTTGAACAACCCCTTTTATGAAGTGGTGGATGAAGAAATTCGCACGGTGGTGGAGAACCACGGTGACGTGTTGATATCCCGGGATCCGGCTCTGTCGGTGGACCGTCAGCGGGAAGAAATCAAGGAACTCATTGACGAAGGCGTCGAGGTCATCTTCATCAATCCCGTGGACTGGCAGCGGATCGAGCCGGCGTTGGAAGAAGCCTATGCCGCCCATGTGCCGGTTATCGCCATCGACACCAGTGTGCAGGATGAGAAATACGTGGCCTGTACCGTCATGTCCGACAATTATATGGCCGGGGTTCAATGCGCGCAGCATGTCATTGCCAATAACCCTGGTGGACAGATTGCCCTGCTCAAGCACACCGAGGCCCATTCTTCGGTGGACCGCATTAGGGGCTTTCGGGATACGATAGCCAATTATCCGGCCTTTACTATCGTCGATGAAGAGGAGTGCTTGGGACAGCTGGAAAATGCCATGCCGGCCATGGAACGGATATTGGCCCGTCATCCGCAGGTATCCATTGTCATGGCGTTAAATGACCCTGCCGCCATGGGGGTACTGGCCGCTCTCCAGAACGCCAATCGCATTGGCACGGTGAAGGTTTACGGCGTTGATGGGGTTCCGGAGACCAAGGAAATGATTTTGCAGGGGCACATGACCGCCACGGCGGAGCAGTCGCCACGGCAGATTGGCAAACAGGCGGCAGAGCAGGCCTATCGGCTGTTGGCGGGGGAAAGTGTTCCCCGCGTTATCCAGCTGCCAACCCAACTCTTGACCCGTGACATTTTGCTAAATGGCGGCAAGGAGGGCTGGAACTGATGAACATGGATTTTGAAGTCGTAAAGGAGCGGGCGCGGATTGTCAGCCTTTACCGCTTGCTCAGCATCTACAATGGCATAGTGGTCTTTCTCATGGCGGGATTCATGAGCATTACCCAGGAAAAAATCATCAAAAGCATGTCGGCCCGGTCCTTTTTGGAAACCCTGCCCATTGTGCCCATGCCAGCGGGGGAATGCTTTGCCCTGTCGATGGGGTCCTTTTTGGTACTGGTGGGGCTCGGTCATCTTTATCGGCGGGATACCTTAACCGATATGATGCGCTATTTGGTGTTTCTCGCCGAGATTTCTGCCTGCCTGCTCGTGATGCGCAGTCTTAACCTCGCCTATGACGGCGTGGTGCTGCTGGTGGTGGCGGATCTCATGCACCGGTATCAGGGCAAAAACCAGAGCTGGCTCTTGGTGGGAGCCATGTTTGGCCTGTATTTTATCGCCAACTACAATATGGCGGTTTTCCAGGGGCACGTTGCCCCTTTTGATGCCTATGTTTCCTATTACAAATCCTCGGTTCAGGCCATTCTCGTGGCGGTGAAAAATGGCTTCGTGTCGGTAAATATCATTCTGTTTGTCCTGTATCTGGTGCTTCTCGTGCAGAGCAAACACCAGGAAAAAGAACGCATCGCCAGCTTGAACAAGCAGCTCGGCGATGCCAATAAACGCCTGCGGGCCTATGCCATTGAGGCAGAACGCATGGCGGAGACCCGCGAGCGCAACCGCCTGGCCAGGGAGATACACGATACCCTGGGCCACGCGCTGACTGGTATTGCGGCGGGGCTGGACGCCTGCATCATCTTGGTGGATGCCGCGCCGGAGGGCGCCAAAAAACAGCTGGCGAAAATCCGCGAGACGGCCCGGCGGGGGATTGTGGATGTACGGCGCTCGGTAAAGAAGCTGCGGCCTGATGATTTGGAGAAGCTTCCCCTTCGGCACGCTATTGCCCGCATGGTGGCAGAATTTGCCGAGTCTTCCAATATGAAAATCAAGGTGGTGGCCTTGGGCTGGCCGGACAATCTGCGCGAAGATGAGGAAGAAGTTATCTACCGCGTGGTACAGGAGGGCATTACCAATGCCAACCAGCACGGGCACGCCACCGAAGCAATCGTCACCATTGGTACGGAACCGGGACGCAATTACATCATTATCGCCGACAATGGCATCGGCTGCAGTGAAGTGGATCCGGGCTTTGGCCTGCGCCATATGAAAGAACGGCTGGGGCTGCTCCACGGGCGGCTCCGGTATTGGAGTGACAATGGTTTTACCTTGGAAGCAACGATTCCCGCTGGGAACAAACAGGAGGATGACAAATGATAAATGTGATGATTGCCGATGACCAGGACCTCATCCGGGAGAGTCTCAAAATCGTCCTAGACCAGAATGTGGATATGAAGGTCATCGGTTTGGCGGAAAATGGCCGGCAGCTGATGGACATGCTAAAGGAACGCCAGCCGGATGTCATTTTGATGGATGTCCGCATGCCGGAAATCGACGGCGTTAAGGCGACAAAACTCGTCAAGGAACTCTACCCCCAAGTGAAAATCGTGATTCTGACCACCTTTGACGATGATGAATATGTGTTTAATGCCCTGAAATATGGTGCCAGCGGCTATCTGCTCAAAGGCGTATCGGTGCCGGACCTCACCAATGCCATTCGCACGGTGGTCAGCGGCGGCGCCATGATTAACCCCGGCGTAGTGGCCAAGGTGGTCAAACTCTTTAACCAAATGGCCCAGAATAATCTGGCGGTAGAGGCTGAGCCAATCGGTGGGGAAAATCTCACCCGAACCGAGCGCAATATTGCCCATCTGGTGGGACATGGTCTCTCCAATAAAGAAATTGCCGAACGGCTCAGCTTGTCGGAGGGAACGGTGCGCAACGGCCTATCCAACGCCCTGTCCAAACTGGACCTTCGCGACCGTACCCAGCTGGCAATCTGGGCGGTGCAGACCGGGCTGGCGGCGGCTGAGGTGGACTGCTGATGAAGGGAGATATTAAGCGCCAGCTCATCCTGGTCCTGTTGGCGGTATTTTTGATTGTCAGTGTGCTGATATATCAGAAGCAGGAGCCCGATGTACTGAAGGTGGGGGTCTTTTCCGGCAGCAACTGGGGCGTGCCGGATGGGGATTCCTATGCGGTAATCGACGAAGTCATCAAAACCTTTGAACAGGAACATCCCGGGGTTCGGGTGACCTATGTCAGCGGCATCAAGAAGGAAGACTATTCGGAGTGGCTGGCAGAAAAAATGCTGGCGGGAGAGGCTCCCGATGTATTTATCGTTCCCGGCGAAGATTTCAATATGTATGCCTCGATGGGAGCCTTGCAGGATTTGACAAATTACGGCGACCAGGACAAGGACTTTTCCTGGTCGGCCTATTATCCGGCGGCGCTTAACTACGGCCGTTATGATGAGCGGGTGTATGGCCTGCCGGTGGCCAGTGTGCCGACGCTGATGTTTGTAAACAAGACCTTGCTGGCCCAGGAAGGGATTGGGCTTCCGAAAAACGATTGGACCTGGCAGGACTTTCTGGAAATCTGCCGCCGGGTGACCAAGGATAAAGATGGAGATGGCGTTTTGGATCAGTTCGGCGTCTATGACTACGATTGGAAACTGGCGGCAGTTTCCAATGGGGTGACGATGTTCCGTGAGGATGGGCGCGCTTCCTACTTTGCGGACCACCGCATGGAGGAGGCCCTGCAGTTCATGATAAAACTTCACGATGCCCAGCGGGGCCGTGAAGTTACTGCCAAGGATTTCGACATGGGGCGGGTGGCCTTCCGGCCCTTCACCTTTGCCGAATATCGCACCTATAAACCCTATCCTTGGCGCATCAAGAAATACAGCTCCTTCGAGTGGGACTGCATCAAGCTGCCTGCGGGGCCCTCTGGCGATAACGTATCCAATCTGCAGACGATGCTGGTGGGAGTCAGTGCCAATTCCAGTCACAAGGAACTGGCTTGGCAGCTCTTGAAGGATATCTGTTATCGGCCGGAGATTCAGCAGATGATGCTGACTAAGACCCAGGGGCTGCCGGCCCGCCGGGATGTGGTGGAATCAAAGGAATCCCAGGAACTCTTTGCCGCCAATGCTCCCGGTTGCGAGGAAATGGACTTGCGGGTGGTAAGTGAAGTCATGGACAAGGCGGTTATGCGGCCAAAGTTCAAGGGCTATGACGAGGCCATGCTCATGGCGGATACAGAAATACAGAAAATCATTGAGGGCATCGTTCCCTTCAACAATGCCCTCAATAAGTTACAGAAGGAAATCAATGCGTATTTGCAGCAGTGAAGGAGAATTTATATGGCATCTATGGAAATCGAGCGCAAATGGATGGTAACCGGCTGGCCGGAGGCAATGGAAGACAAATTTGCCTTTGAGCAGAAGATGCGTCAGGGCTATGTATCCGTACGGCCGACTGTCCGCATTCGCGAAGAGGAAACCACCTGGTCCTCGGATGGGCAGAAGCCCTTGCAGGATGAATTTATTCTCTGTTTCAAATCCCAGGGGCGTCTGGCGCGCAAGGAAGTGGAGTTTCCCATTCCTGTGGAAAAATTCCGCGAGATTGAAGACCTGATCGGTGAACCCCTTATTGAGAAAGTCCGGCGTACCTATGCGTTGTCAGAGAACCTGTCGTTAGAGGTCAATCATGTCGATGCTGGTCTGCCTACGGAGTTCTGGTATGCCGAAGTGGAGTTTGCCAGCGAGGCGGCAGCCAGGAGCTTTATGCCCGCCGATTACGGCTTAGGGGATTATTTGATAGAGGATGTAACGGAACTGCCGGGGCAGTCCATGGGAGAATATTGGGAAACAACCCGGCTCCATAAGACGGATAAATAAAATAAGCATGCAAAAAGGCTTCCCAAAACAGGAAGCCTTTTTGCATGCTTATTTTTCATAAGTCAGGATAACATCTGTTCCCGCTGCTACCATTTCATCGGAAGCAGCAGGCCTAAGGTTGCGTACCGTATCGTAGTTGACGACGAGTATGGGGGAAATCAAATTGATTTTCCGCCTCTGCAACAAGGGCAGATCGAGTTTTAGAATGGGTTCGCCGGCTTTGACATAGTCACCGCGATGATGCAGCTGGGTAATCCCTTCGCCGTTCATGATGACGGTATCGAGACCGATATGAACCAGAATCTGCACCCCGTCCGCGCGGGTGACAGCAAAGGCGTGTTTGGTGTCAAAGAACAGGGAAATTTCCCCGTCGCAGGGGGATAGTACCGTGTCACTGTCATTTAAGACAGCCAAACCGTCCCCCGTGAGTTTTTCGGAAAAGACCGGATCTGGAACTTTGGCAAGATCGATTATCCTGCCGGAAATGGGCGCGATAAGTTTCTGTTGTTGCTTAGTCATAGTTCTTACCTGCCTTTTTACAATGCTAGAAAAAATGCTTCTTTTACCTACATTGTACTAACAGACCGGAGATTTTTCAAGGAGCACTTGTAAACTTGTAACATAAAATCTTTTTTACGGGAGATTCGGGATGTTTTTACTGATGGCAGTGTGGCGGATGATATCCTGCACGCGGAGGTCAATGGCCAGCTCCTGCTTGTGCAGGGTTTCTGCTGTGGAGAACTCTGCCTGGCTGTTGTCCCGGCATCCCTTGATGAAATGCTGCCATGCTTTAATGGTGGTTTCGGTGGAATGCTGGCGCTGGCGGGCCAGATACTGGGCGCCGGCAGGAATCTCTACCTCGTCGAGTTTCTGCTGCCGCTTTTTCAGTGCCGGAATGACTTCGTTTTCCAGCAGGGCGGCGATGTTCTTCCGCTGGGCGGCGGAGAGATTGCCGCTGCTCGTGGCGGTCAGCTGACGGAATCTGCTCTGATATTCGTCGAAGATGCCATTGTATTCGTCCACGATGCCTTGGGTATTGTCAATGTAGCTGGCAATGTCGCGGTTTTGCAGCGGGGCAATCAAATCGAGGTATTCCCGGTAATTCTTAATATAAGAAACCTGCCAATGACCATCTTCGGCTTGCTCCATGACGAGCTGGAGGGTGAACGGTGTTTGGGTGTAATCCTCCATAATGTTGACCTCAGCGGTGGCGGTACTGCCGTCGTGTTCAATAGTGCCGATGCTGACGAAGGTGGTATTGCGCACCTGGCTGCGTTCGATGAAGCGCTCAAAGTCAATGCCAAGCTGGCGCCCCTTCAAGATGTCCGTGCCCTCCGGCAAACTCCAGGCCCCGGATTCGATACGGGTAAGAGCGGCATTCTCCAGTCCCATGGAGAGCTGGGGCTTAATCATGATGTAGAACTTTTCAAACATGACCTTGCTCTTTGGCGTCAGGGTGGAATCGTAGGCAAACAAATCCACCGTGAGGTCATCGTAAGCGCGGGAGGATAAAACATCCATATTCACGTACTTTTTGAAGGCTTCCGTATTTCGTTCTTCGATAGCAGCTGACAATTGTTTCAAGGCGTATTCTGGCGTCCGGGTATAAAAGAACGCATACCAGAAGGACATGCCGATGACGGAGGCTATCAATAGAATAAATAAAAAAAGGTGACGGCGCTGGCGGCGGCGACGCTGCCGCAGCCGGCGTTTCCAAGTATAATCATCCATAAATATATTATCTCCTAATTAGAATCATCCCTATTATACTATAAGGCGCAAATGGGAGCAAAAAAATGAGAAAAGAACTGTTAATCGGCGAACATATATGCTAGAATACTGATAAGAATAACTGTTCGTTAATTGAGGAAAAGCTATGAAATGGGTCAATCATGAAATCATAACCGGCGTAATCGTCTATGCGGTAACAGAAAATCCCTTGGCGGCGCTGTATAGTATGGCGGGGGCGGTACTGCCGGATAAAATAGAGGGAAATCCCGGAAGCCACTATTGGAGCTGGCGCTGCAGCCATCGGGGGTGGTCCCATTGGCCGATGTTGTATATTCTCTTGTTGGGGCTGCAGCTGCGGATGCTGAAGGGAGGCATGGAGTCATTCAATGATGTGGGAATGATTGGCGTCTTTTTCTGTGTGGGAGCATTGCTTCATATAATAGAAGATGCAGTTTGTGGCAAGGTGCCTTTTGTTACCCCTTGGCAGAAAATCGGAATCAAACTATTCAAAGTCGGGTCGATAACGGAGTATCTGTTTTCCCTGGTGGTGGTACTGCTTTGTTACTTGCTAAAAGAAATTTAAAAAAAGGTGTTGACATATCGGTTAAATCCGTGTATCATAATACAAGTCGCTGAGAGATACGGCGGAACAAAACAGTCGCCAAGCCTTGATTGGCAAGGGATTGAAACAAAGTTCTTCTGAAAGTTTTTAAAAAGAATTTAAAAAAATTCTTGACAGAAACAAATCGATGCGATACAATAAATGAGTCGCTGAAATGAGCGACAGAGATTGTTCTCTGAAAACTAAACAATGTAAAATGAAATCATGCAACATGATTTAAGCCAGATGTTAATGAAGCTTCGGCTTCATATTTAAAACATCGATTGGTATGAACAACATAGCAATCGGCAATTTCTTTTAAGTAGCGAACAGCAAT
>NZ_JAILKR010000068.1 GCF_024693525.1 Selenomonas sp.
CTCGTAATCCGTGACCACGACCACCACCGAAGCCCGCAGTTTCTCCCGCGAAGCACTTGCCACCAAGCGGTCATTGGCATCCTGCAGATAGCGCTTGAGCGCCATCTTCGACATCCCCGGCTGCTCCTGGAAACTCAGCAGGATATTCTCCACGGCCCGCTTGGCCCCTTGCGATTCCTTGAAATCCGTAATCCCCGACGCAATGACATAGCAAGCATAGTCATCAAGCTCCACAAAAGCAAAATAATCGTTATTTACAAGCTGACTGCCTGTCTCAGACACAAAGGCGGTCCGAAAGTCGCTGTTTGATTTTCTCAAGGTTCATACTCCCTTTCTTCTTGTTTCCCTTTTTCTTCTCGGCAGCCTTAGCCACCGGGTCATAAATGTCATAGAGGATAACACTGGCATTATCCTTATCCTCGTGTTTGCTGGCCTCCACCAGCGCAATAATCCGTTGGGCTTTTTCCTGCGGGGTGACGTCCAGGCACAGACAATCCTCAATCTTGCGCCAAGGTGCAGTTTCCGTCACACCATCCGACATAATAACCACCACATCCCCCGGTTGCAGTTCGATGGGTTCACTGAAAAACTCGATGTCGTGAAATCCGTCCTGCCCGACGAAATTGTAGAGGCGGCGCTCATGCAGCAGCTTCAACGCCTGCTCCTTGGAAATGCGCCCCTGCTGATAACGGTGCTGAGCCAGGATATCAATGGTCTGTCCTTCCGTCACCGGCACCAAATCCCCATCCCGGAACAAGGCGATGTGGCTGTTACCAACCAGTGCATAGTAAAGACGGCTCCGCTCGATGATGGCCGCCGCCAGACAGGTCGAGCCACGTCCGTCGTCTAAGACACTTAATATCTTGTGATTGGCCGCCTGGAACGCCTTGCGGAAATAATACTGCGGCTTCTCCATGGCCTGGCATTCCTGATACAGTTCAAGGCACGTATTGACGGCAAGTTTCGCGGCAATCTTGCCCGCCTGGCCACGGCCATCCGCCAGCAGCAAGAGTCCGCCATCATCCCCCAACGCACTGCCAGTCAAATCCTGCTGCAACTGCCGCTGGCCAATGGTTGCCGCCGTGCCAATCGGATTGCGCAACGGCTCCGACTCTGGTTCACCGACCGCTTCGGTCACCACCTGCTTTTCCGGCCAAAACCGCACGATAAGCAGCACGACGATAAGTGCGCCTATCCCCAGCAAACTATACATTCCCATAGCCGCCATCGCTTTCTCCCTCGGTTTCGTAGCCGCCATCTTCTGGCAGCCCCGACGGGTCCTCCCACCGGAAATGCTCGCCACAGAACGGCACAAACAAGAACTTGCTCTCGCCCATCTCGATCACATCGTAGACCGACAGCACCACCGGCGTATAGACAGCCGCTTCGTTATGATAGACAAGGCCATTGGAGTCGCCTGGCAAAAGCACCGTCTCATGCTTTTTCGGATCATAGACCAGAATCGCATGATTGCGGCGGGAAATGCGGTTATCCCCCAAGATCTGGATATCCATATCATCGGCACGGCCAATGAAGTTCTTGCCGGACTTTATCTTGTAATCCTTGCCCTGCCGCGGCCCATCGATGCAGACGAGCCAGCCACAAACCGGATCAATTTTCTCCAGCATCAACATCTCGTCCACATCGACATCACTCTGACCGACCATGCTCGTCTCTTTGCGCTCCTGCGTCGCCGTCTCGATATTACAGTACGGACAAACCGTACCATACCGCCGCGAACTAAATAAATGCCCATTCGGGCAACGAATAAGACCACTCATCTCACTTAACTCCTTTTCTTAACACTATTTTCAAATCACCGCTGGGCGATTCAAATCCAAAATATCTACTTCAGACTTTTCCAGCGCATCCTCAAACGCTTCACACCCATTTGCAGTTATAAAATCTAATTCCGAGTCTGAAATCGGCAACATTTCAAGCCATGTAACAATACAATCATCCATTTCAAGATAAAAATCCGAATCCCAAGTAAATGGATCAACAAGCAAAATGTGCTTCATATTAGCTTTAGGGTAGAACATTTTTACAACGTTCGGATAAACAATACCTGGGTAACAATCATAATGAGAATTGATAATATGAAAACAGCATGTACTCATTATATTAGGATATAATTCATATGTTTTT
>NZ_JAILKR010000082.1 GCF_024693525.1 Selenomonas sp.
GACTGGCTGTTGCAGGGCTCCACGCGGGTAAAGATTGCCTTCACTCGTTCCTCGTAGTTATCCCAGTCTTTAAAGATCTCCAACGCCCGTTTCGTATGGTCGATTTCATAGGCATCGTTGATCATGCTGACCAAAAACGTCGTATTCGACTTCTCTGCCGCCGCAATGCTCGTGGGATTAAACCCTGGCGGCGCGTCAATCAGCAAGTAGCGGAACAGGCTCCGGCTCATGCTGATGATATTCTCCAGCCGTCGTATCGATACCTTATCGCTGAGATTGGGCGTTTCCGTACCACAGAGCACGCTGACATTCTGGGTCACGGGCATGTAGTAGGAATGCAGGCTTATCGGCGATAGGAACTTGGCATCCCGAGCGGCTTCGACAATGGTCGATTTCGGCGCCAGATTGAAGAACACCGCCATATCCCCGAATTGCAAATCCGCATCGATGATACCGACCTGCTCATGGGTCTTGCGAGCCAAGGCTACCGCCAGATTGGCAATCAAGGTAGTCTTGCCGCTCTTGCCCTTCGGACTGAAAAAGACCAAGGTTTCGCAGCCGCTTTCCGAGCCCATTTTGGCAAAGGTATCTACCGCCTCCTGGAGCTCCACCCCGGTAAAGGGTTTTATGATATACCCGCGGGCGCCGGCTTTGACGATATGGCTGGCACTTTCAGCCTGCCATTTCTCGCCCATGCAGAGAATGGATGCCTTAGGATATACCTTGAGGAAGTCTGCAATGAGCGCCACGGAATTCTGTTTTTCGATATCGAGCAGGATGAGATTCGGATTGAATATCGCCCCTTGCCCCAGCGCATCACTTATCGACTGATAACGGGCTACGAGTTCGAATCCATTGGTTCCCTGCACCACCTGCGTGAGCTTTTCGAGCATCAGGCGGTCGCGCTCAACGAGCAGTACACGATTAATCACCGGACTTCCTCCTTTCTTGCTAAGATTTTTTTAGCCAAAAATACGACTGAGCCAGGACTCTCCGACATATTCGTCCATCCCCTCGTCACTTTCTTCATAGCCCTGATTCGTATAACGGGCTACCAAGTCGCGAAGCGCCTCGCCAAGGTCGGTACGCTCCGTTTTCAGCACCAAGGGAATGCCCTCTTTGATGGACTGGCTGGCTGCCCGGAAATCATTGGGCAGGATATGATAGAAGGGCTCTCCGAGCAGCTTTTCGACATCGTCGATACCGATTCTAGTCTTCGCGTTGCTTCGATTGAGCACCATGCGAATCTTGTGTTTATCGTAGTTTAAGTCATTCAGCGTGTCACTGCCGATTTTCATATTCTTAATCGTCGGGATAAAATCCACAATTCCCAAAAAGGTAACAATCGTCGATAAATCCAGCAAGGCCAGATTCAACACACTGAACATCGAAGTCGTATCCACGATGACATAATCAAATTTCGTCTGCAACTGGCGGATTGCCCGGATGGCGTAATCCGATTGGATATTATAGGCCTCCTCCAGCTTCTTGGGCGCCGCCAAAACGTAGAACACCACCCCGCCGTATTCGTAAGGCGTCAGATATTCTTCCACATGGCAAGCTTCGCCCTGCATGAGCATCGCCTGCTGGACATCCGCCAGCGTCCGCTGGGGAAGCAGCTGCAGATAGTTGCAAACATCGCCAAACTGAAGATCGAAATCCACCAGACAAACCCGCTTTTGCTGGCGTGCCAGTTCCGACGCCATATTACAGCTGAGAAGCGTCTTCCCCACGGCTGAGGCCGTACTGAAAAAAGTGAACACCGCACCATGGATTTCCTTTTCAATATTTGGCATGATGATGTCTCCTTTCCTCTTTACTGCGCCCCTTGAATTACCTCCGGCTTCTGGATATTATCCAACGAATAAACCGGTGATGTTGTTTTCGCTGCCTTAACAGGCTTTACCTTAGCGGCAGCTTCTTCTGCCTGTTTTTCTGCCGCTATCTCTTGGCGCAAATTCGCCAGCCGTTCAGCAAAACTGCCAGCCGGCGGCTCTGCCTGTGGCTGTTCCACCACTTTGGCCGGCTTTTTCTTTTTTGCTGGCTTTTCCTGCTTCTCCTCTTGCTTAGACGGAAGTTCCTCATTAAGGTCTACCGCTGGCATTTTCTGATTCTCCCGGCGGCTTTCGACATAGGCGTCCTTCATCTTTTCCGACATCGTAGTCCGCGTCTGCTCATTGACTACGCGTGGCGTAATCATGATCATGATTTCTGATTTCTGACGGGATTTGTTATGATATTTGAAGAGCTCTCCGACCACGGGAATATTACCCAAGAGCGGCACTTTACTAACGCTCTGACTGTCTTCCGAGTTGAGCAGGCCACCGATTGCCATGGTCATTCCCGTCGGAATATTCACTACCGTCGTCGCCTGCCGGGTTATGAGCCCTGGCATATTGAAGCCATTTACCGTAACGGCATTGGACCAATCGAGCCGGCTGACAATCGCCTGTACATCGGCGGTAATATTGCCGTCATTATCCACCGCCGGTTTCACGAGATTGAGCTGGATGCCATAGGGTTTATATTCCACCGATACGGTATCATTGCTCTTTATCGGCACTGGAATCTGGCCGCCCACAAGAATACCAGCCGTTTTTCCACTCATTGTGGTAATATTGGGGCGGGAAATGATTCTGGCCTTGCCCTTGTTGACCAACGCATGGATATCGGCATTGATCTGGGAGAAATGCGTAAATAACCAATTGCGGTTATACCAGTGATTTCCCTGGTCGCGAATTTTACCATAGGTCTCTCCCGCATAAAACGAACCGGTTGAACCATTGGTTACTTTCTTCCAATTAGCATCCTGGTTGTACTCGACATTCGACGGGGAACTGTATTCGACACCGAGCTGCTTGGCAGCATCGGAATTGATTTCTATGACCATAGCCTCAATATTGATCTGGTCTGGATTGGTCATCTCGAGCAGGTTGACGACTCTGGCACTGCTGTCGATTACCTCATCGCCTTCGATGTCCGTAGCAATACCAGAGACATTGTCCTGCATCTTCTTCGTCACTTTTTTCGTTTGCGCTACCGTGTCATCCCCGACATAAAGGCAGGCAATCTTAAAAGCAAGTTCTTTCTCGTATTGGTTTTCGACATGGCCCTTTAGCAAGACCCGGTCCCCCACCATGGTCACTTCCACATGGGGCAGGTCAATGGCTTTTTCGATAATAGCCGCCAGCCCCTTATCCTCTTTGGATACCGTAACGCTGTACTCCTGGCGCATACCGTTCTTGGTCCAAATGTTCAGCGTTGTCGTTCCCGGTGCAAAGGCCACTACATTCAGGGCACTTGCCCCGAGAATCTTCACATCGGCTATCTTCGGATTGGCTACAGCCACCCGGGAGATACCACTGCCGGTATTGAGGTAGTAAGACTGATTGACCCCTAGCCAGATTGGCTGCACATAGGCATAAGCCGGCGCCGGTGTCACTAGGGCAGCCGTTGCCGCCACCATTCCCAAAGCGAGGGCTTTTTTCCATTGCATCATGTTAATTTACCCCCACTTTGCTAGAATCCACACCGCGTATCACTTCGATGCTATTTCCATAATTCGCCGTCACTGGTCTTGTCGGCAGCTTAGCAGGGGCTGGTGGGGTATAATGAACCGGCTCGGTACGCGTCACCGCAGGCGTCGTCGGTTGCGTCTGGGGCTGTTGTTGCGGTACCGATTTCTTATCCCCTGGTATAAAATAATCCTTATCGAGGGTAAACAAATCCGTTGGATTATACGGACGCAATACCAGATAAATCGTTCCCTTCTGAGAAGCAACCGCTAACTTCAGAGCCTCATCCAAGGGAAGCGCTACTGTTGCCGTAGCCATGGCGTCTTTGGCCCCTTCGATTTTTCCCTCGTTTTGCTCCTTCGACTTATCGTCCTTCTTCTTTTCCTCATCCGGCTTTACGGCCTGTTCGCCAACTTTATTGATTGCCAGCAGCAAAACATTCTGCATCAACACTTCGCCCTTGATACCGTCTTCCTTTTTGCCACTGATGACCATGATGTCGACGTAATCTCCGGGTTTGGCAAACCCCGATACTCCCGTTATATCGGTGATTGCCACCGACACCGCCCGGCAGTTCGGCGGAATCGTCCCCGTAAACCCGGCCATGCGGACATCGGTATAAACCTTCTTGTCCGTCACAATGTCCCCCTGCTGGATTGCCGTACTGGCAGGGTGGTCCATCGCTTCCGCTACATCATCAAAAGCTCCCTCCGGCACAATATCCGCCGGAACTTCCACTACCTTGAGCATATCGTCCTTGACGATGGTTCGCTCCGGTATATCCTGTTTGGCCACAACTACTTTGACCTTCAATTCCTTGCCCGCACTCTTCGTATTGGAATCCACTCCTGATAGCGAAAAGTAGACGAGCAATCCCATAAAACAGCTGAACATAACCGCCATAATAACCCATTGCCGGTAGGTGATCTTGTCCAGTAAATCCTTGAAATTTCCCGATGAATTAGGCATTTTCAACATTTACGAAAGTCTCCCCGTTATTAAGTTTCAGTCTAAAAGTCCTATTATTTTTCTTAATTTAATTCTAAATAACAACATGAGTATAACACACTTCTTCGTGTTATAGAATGATTTTTATTAAATTTTTTTAATATTTTCCTCTTATTTCTTATACATTTCCCCTATAATAAGACATAAAATGTCATAAAACAACTAAAAATATAGCAAAAATAAGGAACTTACTTTCATTTACTTTTTTTTTCAAATATGCTATGTTCAAAGAGATTAATATCGGATGAAAAGAGGATTAAATTATGACCGACACTGTCTTTTTACTGCTTATGACTATCATCCTAGCCGTTTTCCTGAGCATCGCCGGCAATCGCTGGATTGATCGGCTCTATGCAGCTTCACCAGCCATTCTCAGCTTCCCCCACGATATAGCCAGGCGAAGTTTCCTGCGCCATAAAGGGCTTGCCTTTTTGCTCGGCGTTTTATTTTCATTGACAGCCCTGCGCCATCCTGCTATGATTCCCCTCCAGCTCTATTTCCTATTCGCGTTCGAATACCTGCTGCTGCTTTATACGTTTACGGATTTTGAACAGCAAGTCATCTTTGACAATATGCTGCTGCCCTTTGCCCTGCTTGGCGGCATCTACACCACGATAATGGACCTGCCAGTCTTCGACCATGCACTGGCTACCGCCGCTGGTGGCATTGTCTTCCTGCTGTTTGCGATTCTGACCCACGGCGGAATCGGTGGGGGAGATATCAAACTGATCGCCTCGCTGGGACTCTGGCTCGGCACCGATGCACTGCTAAGCATCACCATAACCGGACTGATTCTCGGCGGAATTGCCGCCCTGCTGCTGCTCGTCACCGGCAAAAAGAAACGCAACGAATATTTCGCCTACGGTCCCTACTTCACCATCGTAACGATACTCCTTACCGTTTATTAAGCAAAAAACAGTAAAAATCTCTTTACGTTGACAAAAAATAAAGAAGCCCGCATAAGTTAGATTGATTAATCTGACTTATGCGGGCTTCTGCTAAATTATCAACGTACTTTTTACAAATTACAGTTTGTAGGTTACAAAAATCTCATTCGAAGCAGCTCTTCGCCGCCGCTAGGGGCAGTGCCAACACTCCACGGGAGATGTTTTCCTAAACGAAATTTTTATCTTAAATTAAGCATCGAAAAAGTTGCAAAACGC
>NZ_JAILKR010000083.1 GCF_024693525.1 Selenomonas sp.
GCCTTGACGTTCCGCGTGAAGCAAGAAATTTTTGCCGGCGTTCTCGTTGGAAAAGCAGTTTCGTTCAAGCGAAGCGCGTTTAACTGTTTTCCAACTCTTAATTAAAAGGCAAAAATTTCTTGTAGCGGGTTGTCACCGGTGGAGCGTTGGTACTGGGGCCCCCGCCGCCGGCGACTTGCTTCGAACACGAACTGGGTACTACTCCCCTGCAAACTGTAATTTGACAGGAAGTGATTGGGATATGAAAAAGCGCCCGAGGGGAATCGGGCGCTTTTTCCAGATGTGATGTTGTGTAATGAAAAGGAAGAGAAAATTCGATTATTTGTTGATGTCAAAATCTGCTGATTTGACATCGACAAGACTGGCTGGATCTACATTGGAGTAGATGCCTGGTCTTACCTCATAACTTTTTACATAATCGGAAGCAGAATCCATGAGGTCATTGGTATAACGTTCTACGTGTTTTATCCACATGTCTTTCATAGTAAATCTCCTTTACGATACAAAAAAAGTATTTATCGGATTTATCTCTAATGGGTTGTTTGATTTGTCTATATTATGGCATGGCGATTTCGATTTGTGAAATATCAAGTTTTGATAACTTATAGCTTTTTCCTATTAATGTGTGCTATACTTTAGAAAAATGGGAGAATACGATAGGGGGAAGAGTTATGACGCTTATCCAGATGCGCTATTTCTATGAGGTCTGCCAGTGGCAAAACATCACCAAAGCCGCAGAACATCTGCATGTCTCACAGCCGACGGTCAGTGTGGCTATGCAGGCCTTGGAAACGGAAACCGGGTTGAACCTCTTTCATCGTGAGGGCCGTAAGATTATCATCACGCATGACGGCAGCAAGCTGCTGGGGAAAATCAAGCATATTCTCGATCAGATGGATTTGCTAGAGGACGAAATCCAGGATATGGCACACAATCGCAACCATATCCGCATGGCCCTGCCGCTTCAGCTCGGAACGCAGTTTTTGCCGCTGGTGTTGGGCGATTTCCGCTGGCTGCATCCGGAGATTCGGCTCGATATCATCGAGTCGGGCGGTATCAGCGCCTTGCATATGGTCGAGGATGAGAAACTCGATATCGCGTTGACCAACTACGAGAGCGGCTTTAGCAATAAGCTAAACTATCAGAAACTCTTTACCTGTGAATGCTGCTTTGTCACCTATCCGGAGCATCGGCTGGCTGAGCGGGAGTCGGTATCACTGGAGGACTTTGTCGATGAGCCGCTGGTCATGCTGGACAGCAGTTTCTTTGTCTATCACATGGTTCACGACATGTTTGCCAAAGAGGGCAAGAAGGCCAATATCATTCACTATTCCCCCTATTTGCACACCATCAAGACGCTGGTAAAGAGCGGCATTATGTCGACCTTTTTGACCCGTCAGGCAATCCTTCCCAATGACAACCTGGTGCTCATACCGCTGGCGGAACCCTTTTATATCAATTCCGGCATCGTGACGAAGAAGGGGCGGCAAATCTACGATGACGAGAAGATTCTGATGGATTACCTCCAGAAAATCACGAAGTCCTTGAAATAATTAATCAAACTCCAATTTTCGTTTAAGCACAATAAAAGGTTGACTCTGTAAACTAAAAGCAAAACCAAGATAGTGGTAATGATATAGGGATAAGGAGAACAATCATGAAAGCGAAATGTTGGCAAAAAGGTATGGCCGGCCTGTTGGCTGGTGTGATGAGTTTTGGGATTGTCAGCACGACGGTTACCGCAACGGCGTATGCTTCCTCGTTGGATGCAACATCGAGCTGGAGTGCCCGTGAGAACCGTGACAGCTCGATTGAGGCGGAGAACCGCCGTCATGAGCGGCGTCAGCGGGAGATTCAGGAGCGTTACGAGCGGGAGCGTCAGACCGAGCGCGATATCAAGAAACAGCGGGAACGTCAGGCGAAAATCGACCAGGAACGCCGCGAAGAGGAAGCGCGTCATAACCAGCGCATGGAGGAAATCCGCCGCCAGCAGCAGCGGGAAGACCAGATTCGCCGGGAGCATGACCGCTATGAACGGGAGAATGCGCATCGCCGCCACGACCGTGACGACTCGGAGGCGGATAAAGGGCATTCTCAGGGTGAAGTAAATACGGCCGCCATTGTCGGTGCTGTTATTGGCGCCATCATTGGCCGGGCTACGGCATAAAAAAGCATCCCCATATGGGGATGTTTTTTAGTGCTCGAAATCGCGGCAATAGCGGCGGATTTCCGGCAGCCGGGAATAGAGGTTATTGCCAGGGCAGTCGGTGTCGTTAAGGTCACGATGGCCTACAATGACGCCCTTTTTCATCGGGTCGAGGTGATACTTTTCACAGAGCCAGGCAGTCAGCAGTTTCAGGGAGTCCAGCTGCTCTTTGGTGGGCTGGCCCAGGTTGAAGTTGCCAGCCAGGCAGATGCCGATAGAGGTCTGGTTATAGTGGTAGGCATGGGCCCCCATCATACCCGGGCGGCGGCCCTGCTCAATCATGCCATTTTTGCGGATGAGATAATGATAGCCGATGCCGGCCCAACCGTTATGGTTTTGATGAAATTCGTGGATTTCGGCGGCGGTGGAGTCTTTATCCGTGGGAAAGCCCGTGTTATGGATGACAATCCTATCGGTTCCCGGGCGCTTTTCATATTCTGTAAATTGCAGGAAACGGCGGTATATGGGCGGTTCCCAGCCTTCAATGCGGTGGCTGGCTTCGGTTTTTGCCAAGGGGAACAGGGGCAGCAGGTTGAAGCCAAGGGAAACAGCTGCCGACAGACGGATAAAATCGCGACGTTTCATAGGTACTTCCTTTCGTATTTATTGCCTTTGTATTTTAGTCTAAAACCAGAAAAAATGCAAAAATGTGTTAGTAATTGACCTGGTCAACCGCATTTTATCCAGTGCAACCAAAAAAACAAAGATAATATCACGCAATTAAATGATAAGCTATTATTTATGTATAATCGGCAAAAGATACAGGATAACATGTATACATAATAATCTGTCTCTTGGTTATGTACATAACGAAAGAAATGTGTTATCATGAATTTATCATAAATTTTCAGGCAAAGGGGCCGTATCTCATATCCCAATAAGGTGTGAATGCGGTTCCTTTTTGCTAGTTGGAGGAATTATAATATGGCAGAAAAGAAATCTGGTATGAGCCTGGATAAACTGGGCATCTGGATCATCGGCGCGACCATTCTGGGCGCAGCTGTTGGTCTACTCATGGGAAAGTCTGCGAGCATGTTCGCTCCAGCAGGCAATCTCTTTATGCAGCTGATTAAGATGGTGGTTGTTCCTTTGGTGCTGTTCTCACTGATTGGCGGCGCTGCTTCGCTGGGGAAATCGAGTAGTGCGGGAAAGATTGGTGGATTCACCTTTATCTATTACGGTATCACCACGGCCGTAGCCGTTGCCTTGGGCTTGTTTTTTAGTGAGCTTTTCCGTCCGGGCACGGGCATCGATATGGCAGCACTCTCTGGTGCCGCTGTACAGGTGGAGCACATGGAGGAAAGCACAAAGATTCCAGGCTTTTGGGACACGATAACGGGCTTTGTTCCGGCTAATCCGTTCAAAGCACTAGTGGATGGCAATATCCTGCAGATTATCGTCTTTGCCATGTTCATGGGGTTTGCTTCGACCTATCTTGAGGAAAGCAAGAAGAAGACCATCATCAACTTCTTCAATTATATGACGGAACTTTTCATCAAAATTATGACGGCTATCATGTATGTGGCACCCCTGGGCGTTTTCTGCCTCATGGCCGATGCAACGGGTACCTTCGGTTATGCGGTGTTGGCTAAGATTGCTTATCTGATTCTGCTCTATGTGGTGGTTCTGGCCATTGTTACTTATGGCATGATTGGCGGTTCGGTGGCCCTGTTCTCCAAATGCACGACCTATAAGAATTTCTTCAAGAGCATGTGGAAAGTTCAGGTATTTGCTTTTTCGACGGCATCTTCCATGGCAACGCTGCCCCTTAACATGAATACGGCCATGAAAGAGCTGGGAGTCTCCAAGGAAACCACGTCCTTTGCCCTGCCACTGGGGGCTACCATCAACATGAATGGTAATGCTGCCTACTACGCAATGGCGGCAACCTTCATTGCTCAGATGTATGGCATGGAGCTGTCCTTCTCCCAGTACATGGCCATCATCATCACGAGTACCTTAGGTGCAGTGGGGCAGGCTGGTGTCCCGGGACCGACGCTGCTGGTGGTGGCAGTTCTGGCTGCGGCCAATATCCCCATCGAGGCACTGCCGATTCTCTTTGGTGTGGATCGTATCTTCGATATGCTCCGTACGGCCGTCAACATCACGGGCGATGCCGCTTGTGCTACGATTGTGGATCGCTTCCGCGATGAGAAAAAGACTGCCATGGAACCGGCACTTCATCATTGAGACAAAACGGGACTTTGAAAAATCCCTTTATATTGGCATAAAAGATAAAAGCCTCCACAAGTTAGCTGGATTAATCTAACTTGTGGAGGCTTTTACGAATTTATCCACGTAGTTTTTACAAATTACAGTTTGTAGGTTACACGAATCTCATTCGAAGCAACTCTTCGCCGCCGCTAGGGGCAGTGCCAACACTACGCGGGAGATGTTTTTCTAAACGAAATTTTTATCTTTAATTAAGCATCGAAAAAGTTGCAAAACGC
>NZ_JAILKR010000104.1 GCF_024693525.1 Selenomonas sp.
CGCTAACTTGACGACGTCTTCTGAGAACGTCCAGAGTGCAGAGTCCACGATCCGCGATGCAAACATGGCAAAAGAGATGACGGAATACACGAAGAACAACGTTCTCATGCAGGCCGCTCAGTCCATGCTCGCACAGGCAAATCAGAGCAGCAGCTCGGTTCTCAGCCTGCTCCAGTAATTGGAATCTCGGTAACGGATGTTTTAACTACTCAGTTACGCAAAACCCTCTCCTTTGGAGAGGGTTTTTTGTATGTGTTGACGAACATAAATATATAAAGATAGTTCGTATGGAGGAAGGAAATGAGAATTTCGGCTTGCTATATAGTAAAGAATGAAGAAAAAAATATTGTGCAGTCGATTCGCAGCATACAAGGAGTTTACGATGAATTGATCGTATTGGACACGGGGTCGAGTGATGCAACCAAAGAAACAGCACTTTCCCTGGGGGCACGTGTGTATGATTATAGTTGGCAGGATGATTTCGCAACTGCCCGCAACGAAGTGCTAAAGCACGTTTCGGGGGACTGGATTGTATTTTTGGATGCGGATGAAGCTTATCAAGGTACAGACTCTCTACGTGGATTGATTGAAGGCATTGCTGCAACAAAAGAAAACTATGATGCTATCGTTTTTTTTCGCTGGGATGTTGATGAAAAAATGCAAAGAGTGCAGGAGATTCCCACTCGGGTAGTTCGAGCCTTTCGAAATGTACCGAATCTATACTTTGAGGGACGAATCCATGAAAAGCTAATCAACGACAGCGCCGCTATGCGCTATTATTTAGCGACTGAGGATTATTGGTTTTCCCATACGGGGTATGCCGAGGGGATTCTTACGAGAAAATTTGAGCGAAATCTTCAGTGCTTGCTTCAGGATATCGAACGGCGAGGGCTGTTGGATGAGCACTATTTTTATTTGGCGATTACGTATTTTGGCCTGAAAAATTTTGAGAAGGCTGGTAAGTATGCCCGTTTGGCTATCAACAGCCATGTGCATTATGCGGAAAGTGATGCCTGGCCTTGGCATATTCTCATTGAGTCACAACGGCAATGTGGACTGGCTGGGGAGGTGCAGCTTGCCACAGCGGCAGAGGCTGTTAAAAAGTTTCCTCAACAAGCCGAATTCTATAGTGAACTGGGGATCATTTTGAGTAGTTTGGGTAGAATAGACGAGTCTGCTGATGCCTTGTGGCAAGGTATTCGTCTCTATGAGTCACCGGGGCGTAAAAAGATACGGTTTGGTTATTTTTCGGATAAATCGTTGGCGATAGTATATTGCCGGTTGGCACAGGTAGAAGAATTGCGGGGGAACTTAGCGGTGGCTGAACTTGCTTATCGGGTAAGTCAGAGGCATGATCACCAGCGGCAGGATACCCAGAGTTGCTATAAGGCATTCCAAGATAAATGCCGAAGCAAAATAGAAAAAGGAAAATTACTTCCTTTTTTTATGGAGTCACTAGAGAATAAGGATTACCGTCATTGGCTACGCTTGTGGCAACGCGTACGGGAGCATTTGCAGAGTAATTTGGAAATTTGGTGGCTTATTTGTTTATCCCTGGATGATGATCAGCGTCTTCTTCCTCATGAAGAACAGGCATTACCCGAACGGGTGCAATTCCTATGGCAGGTTCTAACAACAAGAGGAGAAATTACGGATTTACGAGTTGAGCAGAATGTAGAAGTGCGTTCACGTATGCCGTTGGTCAGTGTTATGATTCCTACTTATAATATGCCTGAACTTTTTAAGCGGACTATGCGTAGTGCTGCCTTGCAAACGTATCCGAATATCGAAATTCTTGTGTGCGACAACAGCACAAATGAGGAAACCGCGCATATCATGGCAGACTATGCAGAAGATTCTCGTGTGCATTATATACGGAACACAGGCGCGGAGAATAAAGCGGATAATTTCATTCCCTTCGAACAGTTAGCACGAGGAGAATATTTACAGTGGCTTATGCATGATGATATTCTATGCCCGACAAAAATCGAAAAAATGGCGGCAGACCTCTATGATAATCCTCAGATTACCTTGGTGGCGTCTCAGCGACAGATTATTGATGTGGATGGCAGGATAATGCCAAGTCATCTGAAAACCGATATTATCGATAGTGCGTGCGAGAAGAAAATGTTCGCGGGAGAAGATGTTGGACAAACGATTTTGACTGGCTATTTGAATTTCATAGGAGAACCATCATCTGTATTGTTCCGGCGTGATGATTTACAGCATAATTATTGGCGAGCAGATTGCAGAGGATATAAGACAATTTCTGATGTGGTGATGTGGCTGGAATTGATGGAAAAGGGAAATCTGATTCTCTATCGGGATGCATTGAGCTATTTCCGCCGTCATGATGAGCAGGAGGGGCAGGGAGTCGATGTGGTTCTGCTTAGTCGTATCGAATGGCTGAAACTCGGCGAAGAATACTACCGCCGAAATGTTTTCCTGCATACGCGAAAGGATTACGAAGCGGGGTTGCGCATTCTAGTAGATGAATATTATGAGAGCATACGGTTGGCGTATGGTTGGAAAGAGGAAGCATCTGCGGACATGTGGCATCGCTATGAAGCAGCCATACATAAGGCAAGAATATTGCTGGGAATGAAGAGGTAGGGTATGTCTAAGAATTTTCGAATATCCGCGTGCTGCATAGTCAAGAATGAAGCAGCGCGGATGCAAAAATGGCTGGAACAAGCCCAAAAATATGCCGATGAAATCGTAGTAGTGGATACAGGGTCGACGGATGATACAAAGGTGATTGCCCAAGCTTTTGGGGCAAAAGTTTTTGACTTCTCGTGGAGGAATGATTTCGCTGCTGCCCGTAATAATGCGTTGGTTCAGGCAACTGGAGATTGGATAACATTTTTGGATGCGGATGAGACCTTTTGTGAGGGAGAGAAGATTCGTCAGATATTGACAGGAGTGCAGGACGCAGAAGTAATTGCAGTTCCGATTATTAACGTGGATGAAGACGATAATAATCAGGAAATCCAGCGTTTTTATGCGGTGCGAATTTGGCAAAACAAAACTGAGCGACGCTATCGGGGAAAGATTCATGAGGCACTCTACGATGCGGAGAAACCTGTCAAAGTTCATTATGTTGATGCACTGACAATTTGGCATACAGGGTATTCCTCTAAACGGATTAAAAGCAAACTGGAACGCAATTTGCCTTTACTGTTGGAACAGGAAAAACGGCAGGAGACGCCACTAGTTTACCGCTATTTAGCAGAAACCTTCTATGGGCTACAGCGATATGAGGAAGCTGAAAAATACATCCGAATGGCGATAGAAAAAGAACCGGCAACTGTGGATGGAAGACAGCCTTTATATTTATGTTTATTGGATATTCTGCAGGCGCGGCAAATTGATTTAGCAGAGCAGGTGAATGTGGCCTGCAACTTCGTTCAGGATAATCCGGATATGGTTGACTTAAAGGGGCGGCTGGCGATTCTCTTATGGCGAGCCCAGAGGCGGGAAGAAGCTGTACAATATGCACAGGCATTTATGGAACAGCTTAACCGCGGACAGTCGCAAAAGGCAACAACGGCGTTTTCTCTGTTGGCGCCCATTCAAAGCATCTTAAAGGAATGGCAATGGGAACTGGATTGGAAGGAGAAAAATCTGCAGGAACAATATGATGCGGTTTTGTCTCAGTGTGGGCAAGTCATTCCCTTTTTGTTTGCAGCGCTTTTTCAAGCGAAAAAATTCGCCGGGCGCGAATGTTTACCAGACTCTATGCGTCGGGTGTTAGAGTATGCGGCGAAAGAACGGGATAGACTTGATATAGAAGATTTGGATGGATATCAAGCTGGGCTAAACGCTATGGAGCGTTTTGGTGATTATGCAGCTAGGCGGGAATACGCAGCAATCGCTACGGAATTTTCTTGGCCGGTGGTTCTCGCTACGGCAAAAAGGTTTATGGCAATGCGTGAATGGGAAATTGCCTTTGAACTCTATCAGCAGGTGCCTGTGGAGGCTGTTACAGATGCCAGTGATTTTTGGTATGAAGTAGGATGCTGCTTGTATCGTTTAGAGCCAACAGCTGCAGTGGAATGTTTTGAACGTGCGCAGGCAAATGGTTGCAAGGAACGTGATATCCCCGCTTATTTGGCATGGCTGAGAGAGGAGGCTGCCAATGATTAAGATTACTGCTTGTGTGATTGTAAAAAATGAAGAAAAATGCATTGGCAGATGGCTCGAAAGTGTCGAAAGCTATGCAGATGAAATCATTGTGGTCGATACAGGCTCTACGGATGGTACCGTTGAGATAGTAAAAACGCATAAAGCACAATTGTATACTTTTGCCTGGACGGGGGATTTTTCAGCGGCCAAGAACTACGCGTTGGAAAAGGCAACGGGGAATTGGATTGTTTTCTTAGATGCAGATGAATATTTTTTGCCAGAGTCGGTGAATAATCTTCGCAATATATTAGCCGGAATTCATCCGCAAATTGGTATTTGCGGGGTGATGTGCCGGCTGGTGAATATTGATACCGAGCAGAATGATAAATTCATCGGAGCAACGGTACAGGTTCGGGTTTTTCGCAATACACCAAAGCTTCGGTACTATGGGAAAGTCCATGAGGCACTGACGATTCCCAAAAATAAATCGGTAGAGTTGGTTAAAGAACTTGAGATTATACATACCGGATACACAGCCAGCATTATTCGGAAAAAAATCGAACGTAATTTGAAACTTTTGCAAGAGAAGATTCAGGATAATGACGGCAAGGTAACGCCAAGAGATTATCGCTATTTGATGGATTGCTATTACGGATTAGGGGAATATGAAAAGTCACTCTTTTATGCCGAAGAAGCTCTAAAGCAGGCTAATGCGATAAAAGACGCTAAAGATCATATTTTCATGATAAAAGTCAGCTCCTGCCTATTTGGACAGAAGCCTTATCATACAGTTATTGCCGCTTTTGATGAAGCCATGCAGGCATGTCCGTCGGTAGCTGATTTTGAGGTTATGAAGGGACTGTATCTTCATGACCAAAAGAATTATCTGGAGGCAGAAACTTGTATTCGTGCAGGTCTCCTAAAGCATAAGCAGTATCAGTTGACGCCGGATGGTGTGGCTGATAATCTGGAACGTTTTTTGCCAAATGCCTATATGGTGTTAGGCCGTATCCAGGATATGAAGGGAAAGCGGGCCGAGGCTGAGAAACTTTTTATTCAGGGCCTTGAAATCCAGCGGTATCAGCCGCGTATGCTGCGAGAATTGGTGCAGGCTTTGCGGGAAGACGGACTGCCAGATGATGATATCATTGTTTTTTTGAATCATATCTATGATAAAAAGAAGGATGCACGTTTTTTAGTTGATACGTTGCGTGATCATCTCGGAAAAACGATTTATTTGTATTATCTTCATCAATGTGGAGATAAGACTTTGGAAGACGAAATCAATAGTTTTCTCGTGGCTAAGCGATTGGATGCTGCCGCATTGATGGCCGCAGGTCGTTTGGAATGGTTGTATAAGAAGGGAATAAACGCCGCGGTAGCACTGAAGTTACCCCAGGAATGTACCTTGCGGGTATTGCTGCCAGAGGTTTATCGGCAGAAGTGGCAAGAAGAGGTAGGACGTGATGAGTAAAGGCGTGGGCGGTCAGCATAAAACACAAAAAGCACTGGCGAAGCAGTTCAAAAAAATGCAGCAAGTCTTTCAAAATAATAATTGGCAAGAGGTCATACGGATCGGAAATGTTTTGGCTGTGCATGAGGAGTGTTTACCCGAGATAGCGGATATGGTTGGTATGGCGTATCTTAATCGATTGGAATGGGAAAAAGCTTCTCATTGGCTCCAGTTGACAGATAAGCGGAAAAAGAAAAATCCAGCGGATTATTATTGGCTGTTGGGAATGGCAGAAAGCAAACAGAAGCATTATGTGAAAGCTTGTGAGTTTTTTACGTTGGCGGAAAAGCATCAGGACAGTTATACGGGAGAGCTGCGGCAGGCATTTTTGGCGGATCTTTGGACACAGCATGCAGCGGCACAACTTGTATGTGGGGAGTGTAAAGAGGCGGCAATGAATTATCATAGGGCGTCTCAATACGCAGTCACATTACGGGATAGATGCCAGATGTATGCATCCTGGCTGATGATGCGTCATAACATAGAGGAACCGTGGCAGGGGCTTGTTAAAGATTCGGTAGGGATAAATGAAATACTAAAAGATGCAAAACCGTATACCCATGAGAAACATCCAGTTCATGATAAGCTGCGGATTGGCTATATTTCTCCGGATTTTCGCAACAATGTGATGTTCTATTTTGCCTATCAGTTGTTAGCGGGACATACGCGAAATGATTTTACGATTTATGCGTATTATTGTGGTTATATAGAGGATGGGTTTACAGAAGATATAAAGCAGGCTTCCGATGAATGGCGACATGTTGCGGACTGGTCCTATGAAGAGATTGCGAAACAGATTTACGAAGATGAAATTGATATTTTGGTGGATTTGGCAGGGCATTCAGCATACTCAGGCCTTCCTGCTATGGCATGGAAACCTGCACCGATTCAGATTTCTGGATTGGGCTATATGAGTACCACTGGGCTGCGGACGGTGGATTATCTGTTGACGGATGAGGCTTGTAATCCGATGGGAAAAACCTCCCAGCTTATCGAGCAGCCTTTGTATTTATCCTCCATGTTCTGTTATACAGGCCGCATTGATGTGCCAGAACCGCAAGGGACACCGTGCTTGCAGAATGGATATATTACTTTCGGGGTATTTAACCGGTACCAAAAGGTGACTGATGAAATGCTTCAAGCTTGGAATTTTATCTTACAGAAGGTCCCCAAGTCACGTCTGTTATTTAAGGGGGAAGCCTTTGGCGATGCTTTATTGACGGATAGGGTATATCATCGTTTGCAAGCGCTTGGTTTTGATATGGAAAGCATCTTATTTGAAAATGCAAGTGCAGACTATATGGAAAGGTATCTGGATGTAGATATTGCCTTGGATACCTATCCGTATACCGGTGGCGGGACAACTTGTGATGCGTTGTATATGGGTGTACCTGTAGTAGCACGCTATGGGGAGAACCAGGGAGCTCGCTTTGCGCTATCGGTGTTAAAGGCAGCTGGATTGGAAGATTTGGCGGTGGAAACGGTCGAGGCTTATTGTGAGAAGGCCATTGCATTGGCAAGCGATAAAGTGTTGTTGGACGCACTTCATAAGAATTTACGCAATATGGTTATGCGTTCGCGGCTTATGGATACTAGAAATTATGTGGCAGAAGTTGAAGCGGCCTACCGAAGGATATGGGATGATTATAGGGATAAGGAGGTAAGTGCTATTGGACTACATTGCGATGGATGAAAAATTAGAACCGGTGACGCAACTATTGTTAGCAAGAAAGCCCCAAATGGCATTGGAGCGGCTGCAATTTATGATTCACCAGGGGATATTTTTTCCAGAGGAAATGTGGCGCGTGTACCAGCGCTTGGGAGATTGTTATTTTGCCATGTTGGATGTGGAAAAAACGCGGGAGGCTCTTTGGGAGTGTTTGATGCATCCAACGGGAATGCCGTTACGGAAACAACAGGAAATATATAGCAATTATCTTTTTGTATCACACTATAGTAGTAAGATTACTGATGAAGAAATGCGGAAAAAGCATTTCCTTTACAATCAGCTGTTACAGCGCAATGTATTATTTACACATAGGAAACGCAAGCATGAGAAATTGCGTATCGGGTATTTGGCTCCCATGCATTGCAAGAATGTTGTCAGCTTTTTTTCGGTCCATTTGATGACGATGTATGACCGTTCGCGTTTCGAAGTATATTGTTATAGTTTACACGAAGAAAAAGATGAGATAACAACACAGTTGAAGGAACAGGTGGATGGATGGCATGTGTTTCCAACAGAGCAAAAAAAGCGAGAAATGGCCGAAAAAATTTTCCAAGATGAGATTGATATCTTAGTCGATTTAGGCGTACATACATCTGGGGGAAGAACTTTGCAAATAATGGGCTACCGGCCAGCACCAGTACAGATGGCTGGTATTGGCTACATGAGCACATCGGGAATGCATGCAGTGGATTACTTCTTGACCGATTGTTATTGTGATCCGACAGGGAAAAATGACGGAGATTTTACGGAAAAACTTATTCGTTTGCCACAGTCACATTTTTGCTATATGCCGCCGGAACGGATTTTGCAATGCAAAGGCGTATATCAATTGCATGATCCGATTTGGTTTGGCAGTTTTAACAATATTGCTAAGATTACAGAACCAATGCTTCGCAACTGGATGAAAATCCTTCAGAGGGTTCCAAAAGCAAAACTTTTGATAAAAAATGCTAGTAAGAATGTATGGAACATCAAAGCGCTGCGCCGGAAAATGCGTCGCCTGGGGTTTCCTGAGGAGCGCTATGTACTAGAGGAAAGTTCTGCCGATTATCTAGATCGCTATCTTGATGTGGATATTATTTTGGATACCTATCCGTATACAGGCGGTGCTTCGACTTGTGATGCATTGCTGCGAGGGCTGCCCGTTATTTCCCGCTATGGCAAACGGCATGGAACACGGTTTAGTTACAGTCTGCTAGCGAATGTTGGACTGGATGATTTGGCTGCAGCCAATGATGAGGAATATGTCGAAAAGGCGGTAGCGCTAGCGAACAATAAAGAACGTATAAAAGCGATTCATGAGAATCTTCCTCGGATTATGATGAAATCGCCAATTATGGATGTGAAAGGATATGTTCGGCAAATAGAAACTGTGTATGAGCAGGTTTGGCAGAAATGGATGATTCGGGCAAAAGGATAAAGGATTTTGCTGATAGGTGGAGAAAATTTGATTTTAGGAAGAAAATGGGAGGTTTTTGGCAATGGCAAAGAAAAAACAGAAAAATAATAAGGCAAAGAGACAGTCACATACGGAAGTAAAGATGGATAACAGGTTTTTGGAATGGAAAGCGCAGCTTATAGAGCAAATTGAAAAAGAAGCGTACAATGATGCTATCCAGACTTTGGCAACGATGATTCAGGCGAAGTCCTTTGATGCGGATTGCCTGTATCAAGGTGCGTATGCGTATTTTATGCTAGGAGATTATCAGCGGGCTACCCAGTGGGTAGAAAATACGCTGCAATATGATGGGCAGAATGTGGCTGCGCGATTGCTACTGGCTCGTATCTGCATTTTGGAGGATCGTCCGGATGAAGCGTTGGCTATTTTCGAGTTCATGCTCAAGAACTTCTCTGCTAAACTTGATGATAATCAGCGGGAAGATGTTCGTGATATCTTGGATTTCTATGGGACAGGGGAACCAGAAAAGATTCTGCAGAATTATCCTGTGATTGCTGATTTTCTAGGATTAGAGGCTTCCAAAGAAGTGGCTGCACAGGAAGAAACCGTTACTGCCGAATCGGTAGATTTATCCAAAGAGGAGATGTCAAATGAGGCGATAACAGCTGCGAAGAATGTGCTCAAGGCAGAAGCAGAGTTACAGCAGATTCGTGGCAAAGAGGTCAGTATTGCGGAAAAAATCAAGATGCTTCATACCTTTGCAGCGGGGTATTTCTACCAGATGGATTATGCCGCAGCTAAGATTTTCTTAGCGGAAGCTTTGCAGTTAGACGCTAAGGATGACAGAACACTTTATAATCTGGCAATCCTGTATGCGGATATGGGAGAGAAAGAGAAGGCCGTGCAGTTTGCTACAACAATGTCGTATGTAGATTTTGCCCTGCTTAAGACCATACGATAAGGGAGGATTTTTGATGGGGAAGATGACCAGCATTGTAATACTGTCCTATAACACACTGGCATATTTACAGTATTGTATTGAAAGTATTCGCAGGTTTACTGCCGCAGGCAGTTATGAATTGATTGTGGTAGAAAATGCCTCTAAGGATGGCTCAGCAGAATGGCTGCGCGAGCAAGAGGGTATCCATACGATTTTCAATACGGAAAATGTCGGCTTCCCCAAAGGCTGTAATCAAGGCATGGCAGTGGCTAAGGGCGATGATATATTACTCCTGAACAGTGATACCATCGTAACTGCTAATTGGTTGGATAATTTAAAAAAGGCGTTGTACAGCCAGGAAAAGATTGGTGCGGTTGGCTGTATTACAAATTCATGCAGCAATTTACAGACAATATCGGTTCCTTATAAAAGCGTGGAAGAAATGCTGGATTTTGCTGCCAAATTCAACCAGAGCAATCCGCGGCTTTGGGAGCGGCGTTTGCGATTGATTGGATTTTGCCTGTTGTTTAAACGCGAAGTTTATCAAAAAATAGGTGGGCTTGATGAGCGATTCAGTCCGGGAAATTTTGAGGATGATGATTATTCTCTGCGGATTTGGCAGGCAGGCTATGAATTGCTCTTATGCCGGGATACTTTTATTCATCATTTTGGCAGTGCGTCTTTTCAAAAGGATGATGATCCGGAAAAGGCAAGGAAAAAACGAGCGGCATTTCGTGAGTTAGCGGCTAGAAATAAACAAAAATTCTTGGAAAAGTGGCATGTACCTGCCAATTATCAAGAGTTAGGCCTACAGGAAGTTTTTCCTGACTGGAAAGATTGTGACGTTGTATCCTGTCGCGAGCTTTTGGATTTCGTACAAAAGAAAACACGTATCAGTGCGGTGGTAGCAGTGTATAACAATCTCAAAGAAACCCAAGATTGTTTGCAAATACTACAATGTTTATTGTTACCTTATCCGCATGAAATTATTGTGGTTAATAACGGATCCAGTGTGGAAACATCCGAGTGGTTGGTATCGCAGGAGTATTTAACGGTAATCTGCAATGAGCAAAACCGCGGGATGGCTGCTGCCTGGAATCAAGGGGCGGAAATTGCTCAGGGAGATGTGCTGATGTTCTTGCATAGTGATGCAATCCTCAGTGAACACTGTATAGAGCGTATGCTCGATGTCCTTATTCATCAGCAGGCTGGGGCTGTCGGACCGTATTTTAGCCATAGTCGTTATGATCAAAGGGCTGTGCAATATAAGGAATACCAAACTTATGGAGAGTTTCAGCAGACCGCAGAAGCTTTTGAACAATCTCTTGTTGAGTGGGAAAAGACAATCGTGCTTGAGAGTATCTGTCTCATGATGAAGAAAACTACTTATCAGCGTGTAGGGGGATTCGATGAGCAATTCGTTCTGCCTGGATGGGAAGACTTGGATTATAGCGTACGAATGAAAAATGCAGGTTTCACGCTATACAGAGCTGGCGTGCTGGTTCATCATGGGATAGGCAGTTTTCAGGAAAATGGTTTGTCTGCAGAGGATGTTTACGAAATGCAGAGAAAGCTTTTTTGGAATAAGTGGCAGATGGATCATGTATGAGATGTGAAAAAGAATCAGGAGAATAAATATGGCAAAACAGATACTCGTGACAAAATCATCGCTTCCAGAATTAAAAGAATATGTGTCGGAGATTGAAGAAATTTGGGATTCGCATTGGTTGACCAATATGGGGATAAAGCATCAAGAATTGCAAGGTTCCTTGAAGAAATATTGGGGGACAGATAACGTAGAACTCTTCACCAATGGACATATGGCACTGGAGTTATCTTTGCAGGCCTTAAATTTACAGGGAGAGGTAATTACTACGCCGTTTACCTTTGCGTCAACTACCCATGCAATCGTTCGTAATGGCCTTGAGCCAGTTTTTTGTGATATCAATCCAGTGGATTATACGATAAATACGAAGATGCTGGAATCTCTGATTACGGATCGTACCTGTGCAATTTTACCCGTACATGTATATGGACATGTATGTAATGTCGAGGAAATAGAACGTATTGCGAAAAAGTATGGATTGAAAGTGATATATGACGCAGCGCATACCTTTGGGGTGACATATAAGGGGAAAAGTACCGCTTGTTTTGGAGATGTGTCTTGTTTCAGTTTTCATGCGACGAAAGTATTCCACTCTATTGAGGGGGGAGCGGCTTCTTTTAGAGATGAAGAAATTGGGAAAAGCCTTTATAAGCTGAAAAATTTCGGCATACGGGATGCAGAACATGTTGATGGGGTCGGTGCGAATGCAAAAATGAATGAATTCTGTGCTGCTATGGGGATTTGTAATCTGCGTCATATTGATAAAGAATTGGCAAAACGAAAAATGGTAGTAGAAACGTATCGCAAGCGTTTGGCTGGTGTAGCTGGCCTTACCTTGTCACCCATACAGGATGATGTTGTTCCTAACTATGCATATTTCCCGGTATTATTTGAGGAAAAGGATTTTGGTGCAACCAGGAATGAAGTGTTTGAAGCACTGGCAAGAGAAGGTATTGGTGCGAGAAAATATTTCTATCCGCTCACGAATACATTTGAATGTTTCCATAATGTCTATAATGTGGAGGAAACGCCTGTAGCCTTGCATGTCAGTAAGAATATTTTGACTTTGCCATTGTACGCGGATTTACCCTTGAAGGAAGTGGAGCGAATTTGTGATATTGTACTTTCCTGTGGAAATTAAGCATGAGATGAGAGTTATGATTTTGAGGAAAGGCAATCTGGAATGAAAAATACGCAGGGGATTTTCGAAGTCTATCAGCAGGCATTAGCATGTTGGAAAAAGAAGGAATTAAACCAGGCGGAAAGAATTCTGCAGAATTTTTGGCAGCAGACAGGCAGTAGTTCTCTGCGAGGAATGCTGCTGATGGCGTACGTTTTCCGGGATAAAAAAGAGTATGTTTCGGAAACAAAGATATTGTATGAAATCCTGCATAAATTTTCGGATACAGCAGAAAAAGATGTTTTGGCAGATGCCTGGAGCGTGTTGGGATCAGCTTTGCGGATGCTGGGGGAAAGTGAGCTTTCGGTAGCGGCTTTTCGGAAGTCGATAGATTTGGAGCCCAATCCAACACAAAAAATAATAGAAGCCAGCAACGCTATCTTTTCAGCTAATGCGATTGCAGATGTATCTCCTGCTTATATGCAGGAGCTTTATGCGCTTTATCGGAAGTTATTGGCAGAACTAGGAGTTCAACCATATGCGCGAAGAATTTTGAAGCATTCACGCATACGAGTCGGTTATTTGTCGGCAGATTTTCGCAATCATGCGGTGGGACAATTTATACGTCCCTTATTATGTCAGTATGACAGTTCGCGTTTTGTGGTTTATGCTTATTCTTTGAATGCAGTTGAGGATGTAGTTACACAATCCTTAAAGGCTGGCGGTTCGATTTGGCGTTCTATGGCTGGGGAAAATTGGAAAGAGATTGCAGCACAAGTATGGAAAGACGAAATCGATATTTTGGTTGATTTGTCCGGGCATACGGCTACAAATGCCTTGCCGGTATTTGCCTTTCAAGCTGCACCGGTTCAGCTATCGGGAATCGGTTATTTTAATAGTACTGGCATTTATGAGACAACGGGATTCCTGTCAGATGTTTACTGTGCGCCAGATAAATATTCTCCTTATTTTACAGAACCTTTATTGCGCTTACCGCACAGTCATTTTTGCTATCAGCCATTTACTCAATTTCCTGAAGTAGGGCAGTTGTCGTTTGAGCGCAATGGGTATATAACGTTTGGTTGTTTTAATAATTTTGCTAAGGTGACAGACTCGATGCTTCGCGTATGGAAACAAATATTGGATGCTGTCCCCGAATCGAGGTTATTGTTAAAACACAATCTGTTAGGAGAGCCAGAGGGAAGGGATTATACGTTAAAACGATTGCAAAAGTTGGATTTTCCAATTTCACGCATTGAGTTACGAGGCTTTTCCAAGGATTATTTGGAGCAGTACCGAGATATGGATATTGCCTTAGACACGAGTCCGTATCCAGGAGGCCTTACGACTTGTGAGGCTCTCTATATGGGAGTGCCTGTAATCTCATTGATTGGTAATCGTCATGGGGCGCGATTTGGGTACAGTTTTTTGGCAAATATTGGATTAACTGAGTTGGCTGCTGAGACAGAGCGTGCTTATGTCGATATTGCCGTGGCATTGGCAAAAGATATGGATCTATTAAAACTTCTGCACGCAAATCTTCGGTCAATAATGAGAAAATCGCCGTTGATGGATGCAGGAATGTATATGAAGGAACTAGAAACACTATATGAAAAAATTATTGATTTTAGCGGGAGCGTCAACTCATTTGAAGGTAGTTAGGCAGGCAAAAGAGATGGGAATTTACACTATTGTTGCAGATTACTTGGATGTTGTAGATTCTCCTGCGAAGCAGATAGCTGATGAATATTGGGATGTTGACATTAATGATGTGGAGACACTAGCGAAAGCGTGTCGCACGAATCATGTCGATGGAGTATTGAACTATTGCATCGACCCGGCTCAGCTTCCTTATCAAAGATTATGTGAGGAATTAGCACTGCCTTGTTATGGCACACGTGAGCAATTCTCGATTATGACGGATAAAGTCAAGTTTCGTGAATTTGCCAGTCAGCATGGATTAAAGGTAATACCGTCCTATACATTAGAAGAAGCGATGCATGGAAAAGATATCTTTCCTGTATTGGTAAAGCCGGCAGAATCACGTGGCTCCCGAGGACAAAGTGTTTGCTATCATGTAGAAGAGCTGACGGCGGCAGTGACATTAGCATTAGCAGAAAGTCAAAATGGAAAATACCTCATTGAAAAGTATATGGATGATGGGCAGGATATGTCATTGGCTTATTTGGTCATTGATGGTGAGCCATATCTGATGAAATGTGGGGATCGCTATGTAGGATTGCAAGAAGATGGCATGGATCGTCAGCAAGCAGTTACCGTGTTACCATCACATCTATTGGAAAAATATCGCAAGAATGGCGAATCATCCGTGAAGCAGTTTATCCGTGATTTAGGAATTCATTGGGGGCCGATTTTCTTACAAGCGTTCTGGTGGAGAGAGGCGCTTTATGTGTATGATCCAGGTCTTCGTTTCCCTGGGTCTGATTATGATTTAGCCATGGAAAAAGAGAATGGCTTTAATGCGATGCAGGCTATAATTGATTTTGCACTGACAGGTAAGATGACTGGTCAGTATGGACAGGCAGATAGAGCTTGTGATTATTCCCAGTATAAATGTCTAATTTTAAGTGTCATCAGCCGGCCTGGGAAAATCGCTAGTATCAACGGGCTGGATAAGCTTCGGCATGATTACAGGATATTGTCTATCGATGAACGCTGTAAATGTGGTGATGTAATACCCGCGTCTGGTGATATAAACCAACGAATATATGAAATGCTCATTTATTTGCCAGCTGAGGAAGTGGATGAATTTCTTCAGAATTTTTATCAAATTCTTCAAGTTCGAGATCAAAACAATGAATCTATGATTATTGATAGGATAGGCAAAGAAATTATTATAAGACGAGGAGATGATACAGGTGTTTGAATCGATATATGAAACGATGCGTGGCTGTGAGTACCCAATTTATATTTGGGGGAACGGGTCGATGGCTCATGTCGTATATAAGAAAATGCAAGAGCAGGCTGTTCTAGTACAGGGATATTTTGTAAATGTAAGCACGTGTTGGCAGGAACAGCATAGGGACGTACTTCCTCGTCTGACACTGCAAGAGTTGCGTGAACAGAATAAGCCCTTTGCTGTAGTTATGGGGCATGGGCATATTGAACTGATGAGTCAAATTCAGCAGGAAGAGCTGGTCAAAGAAGTATTTATTATTCCGAATCCCTATGATTATTATATTCCGGAACAGAATGTAGTAAGACAAGCATTGGCTGATGGAATTGATGCGGTTCGTTCGTATTTGGTGGATAAAGAATCTCAGGATAATTTATTGGCATATTTTACGGTTCATACAGAAAACTACAGGGATTTCTATCAAAAGGTGAAAATGCTTGATGGGCTTTTTTATCCAGATATTTGGCAATTTCGCGAAGACGAGGTATATTACGATATTGGCGCATGGAACGGTGATACAGTTCGAGAATTTTTGGCAGCAAATAACAAAAAATATAAATCCATAGAAGCTTTTGAGCCGGATCCTGTTGCTAGTATGGAACTTATTCGTTCTGTCGAGGGAAAGGACAGTATTCATTGCCATCGAATCGGCTTGGCGAGCACACCAGGTAAGATGCAGATACAAGGGAGTGGCACACAATCAGCCTTTATAGAGAAAACAGAAATGGGGAATATTCCTGTATACAGGCTAGATGATGTAGTGGAGAAAAATGGTACCCCAACATTAATAAAAATTGGCGTGCCCAAGCTGACACTAGACATACTACAGGGAGCGAAACTTACGATTCAGAAAAACAAACCACGCCTGATTATCAGCGTTGCATGGGGGACTAGTAATGATTTGCTTGATACGATAAAGTGGGTAAAACAGATAAATCCGGAATATAAACTGGCACTTCGGTATCGATTGCTGATGCCAACACAGTTATGGTTGTATGCGTATTAAAAAAGCAATTCACATCTGTTTGGAATGGTAGGATAAGTCTTTGGTGGGATAAGAGGGATGAATATGGCAAAAGAAGCTATGATGTGTGTGCAATTAGATTATGTGCATGATTTTCAGTGTGATGGCAAACTTTGCAATGCCCAGTGTTGCCAGAAATGGCGAATCCAAATCGATAAGGCTACATATAAAAAATACAAAAAGATAAAAGATTCAAAGTGGCGAAAAAGAATTTGCGAACATATCCGTAAGAATCAGGAAACAGGAAATTTACAAATCGTTTTGGACGAAAATGATAAATGTCCTTTTTTAGGGGGAGATTTGTTATGTATCATTCAGAAGAATCTAGGAGAAAGTTATCTATCAGAAGTATGCACATCATATCCACGACAGATTTATAAGTTTCAAAAATTCATGGAACGATCACTTACTATGAGTTGTCCGGTTGCGCTAAAATTAGCGTTACGCAATGATAGACCGTTAGGTTTGGAGTTGGTGTCATTGGATTCTAATAAAATGCGTGCTATGAGTTCTTATGAAGTTAAAAACAGGGACGACATAAATCGTTATCTTATGGATTTACAAATATTGACAATACCGGTGCTACAGCAAAAAAAAATCACGTTATGGCAACGTCTTCAACTCTTGCAATTGGTTATCGATATCGTAGAGCCATATGTGCAAAAAGGACAAGATGTTCCCGTGGCGGATATTGAAGCGGCAGTGGCGGAGCTGGATTATGGGAGATTGCGTCCCGCCAATGATTTGAAACAAGTTCTTATCCTGTTTAACCAGCTGGTGGAAGAAGGATTAGAGAAGATTAGTCTGGATGGACATAATTATGTGGCGGATGTGATTGATGCCTTGGATTTACAGGATGGAAAGCTAAGTGTTTCTCAGTTGCTGGATAAATACCTAGAACAAGAGCGATTTTATCAGGAATACGTGGAAAAAACATATTCCCAGATGATTGAGAACTTTGTGGTGAATACTTGGTTCGCGGGGTGTTATCCTATGAAGATTGAAGGAAATATTTGTAATAATTATAGGATGTTTTCGTTATTTATACAGTTGACAAAATTGTATTTGTTGGCAATAGCAGTGAAAAAAGGAGAAGGGCTTAAGCAAGCGGATATATTAACGTTGCTTGAGCGGATGGCTGTTTTGTTTGAGCATAGCAGAAGGTACATTGAAATTGGTTGGGATTTTGTGTGCTCTTGTGATAATAAGTAATATCAATGGAGGACGATAAAAATATGATGAAACAGACACGGAGACCACGTTTTGTAATCGTTTCTCCCCCACAATTATGGGGAGGGACAATTGTACTACATCTATTGTGTCGTATGCTGATAGATCGTGGCTATGATGCCAAGATTTTTTTATTACGTGTTGGCGAACGGATTCCAAGCTCCAGGCAGGAGCTCTTGCAAAAATACTTGCCGTTTATGAATGGAAAGAGAAAGCAGGTTCTTGATAATCAGAAAGGTCCCATAAAAGGCTGTAATCTGACTAACTGGCCATATGTGGATGATGATACTATCGTAGTATATCCGGAAGTGGTTTTCGGCAATATATTGGCGGCAAAACATGTGGTTAGATGGTTCCTTAATGTTAACCGTTTTACAGGAGAATATGAAGGGGAACAACCCTATGGCAAAGAGGATATGTTTATTTGTTATCGAGATGTGTTCAATGATTATCAGCTAAATCCTTCCGGACGACAAGTTACGTTACGTCATTTTGATTATGATCTTTATAAACGATGGAATTATGGGTATCGGGAAGGAAGCTGCTTTATCATACGAAAAGGTGAGAATCGTGCGGACTTACCGCCTAACGTACCAGGAATTGTCCTGGATAACTTATCCGAAGAGGAAAAAGTAGAGGTTATGAATCAGTGCCGCTATTGTTACTCGTTTGATACACAGACATTTTATTCTAACATAGCCGCTATTTGTGGTTGCGTGTCGATAGTCATTCCAGAACCAGGAAAGACACGAGAGGACTATCTAAGCGCAGGAGAAAAAGGCTGGGGGATAGCTTATGGTACAGCTTCGGAAGAAATAGAGTTCGCTCGTAAAACCTGTAAAAAACTGGAAGAAGAGATAGAATCTTTTCGAGATAAAAATAATAAAAATCTTCAAAATTTCCTTGATTATTGTCGGGAATATTTTAAAGATCGAATGGATGCTGAAATTTGTTGGTAAATAAAAGCTGGTTTAATTTGTGATATGCTAGGTGGTGCGAAAATGAATTTGTCAACCTTTTACAAACAAATCATGGATAGTGGGATTTTGTGTCCGTTACAGGATAAACGTGTGTTAATTATAGGGGATGGACATCAAGTCTGTATGCCAGATGGTATGAATTTGGTGACAGAAGAAATACACATGGGACAGTATGTGTTAGCAAATGGTGGCGTGCCGGATATCTATGAATTATCGACGGTAGTGAATGAGAGCAGATTTGCGCCAATCCCAACGATGCTGACAGGAAAGTATCAAGGGATCATTGTGGTATCTGGTCTGGAAAAAGAAGAAAATCCAGTTGTGTCTTTACAGATGTTATTAGATATTCTTGACGCAGGTGGATTCCTTTTTTGTGTAACAAGAACACCTAAATTTAATTATATTCGCAATAGTTTGTCAGAATACGAAGATTTATGGCGATTTACAGCAGAAGAGTTTAAGCAAATTTTAGGTGAAGAATCAATAAAGGTCTTTATCGAAGAACCTGCCGGTCATTATATGGCTATTATGGCAGAACATATAGTCGGATGCAGTGCTGTAGATTGCCCTTTGTTTTCTTATCGCACGGAAACTAGGTTGTCCGTTGATGATTTGCGTACGAAGGGGTTTTTTGCTGATTGTCGTGAACTGGATAAAATTGGGAGCACATTCAATACGGATAAGAATAGATTTTATCATAACTATTTGCCCAAGTATGAGTTTTTTTTAGCGCCTTTTCGTCATAAAAATTTCAATTTATTGGAACTGGGGATTTTTAAAGGTGGCAGTGCCAAAATGTGGGAAAAATATTTTCCTAACGCACAAATTCACTGTGTTGACATTGATGAGAATTGCAAATCTGTTGCAGATGATAGGATTATAGTTCACATCAGGGATTTGGGAATCAAGGAAAATGTGGAACAGCTGCGTAGCATAAAACCATCGGTCATTGTAGATGATGCATCTCATATGTGGAGTCATCAGTTGCTGGCTCTTTTTACCTTATACGAATGTTTACCAAGTGGTGGCGTATATATTTTGGAAGATTTGGAGACGAGTTTGAATGAGAGACTATATCCGGGGATGGATGGAGGCTGCAGGCACAATGTCTATGATGTCCTATCACGAATTGCCAAAGTGGTAGGTAGTAAAGAACTGGAAACAGATGTGGATGAGTTGTCAGCCACAATTTCAAATATTGGTCTGAAGACAGAGATGTTCTCTCTAATGAAGGGAAGCTGTGTGCTGATTCGGAAGTAGGCACATTTTTGGGGGGAATAGCAGGAGAATATATACGATTGTAGAATACTAATGTAAATAGGCGAAAGAAATATATAAGGAGAATTGTGTGAAACATTTGATCATTATCGGGGTCGGTGGATTCGCCCGCGAAGTATATTGGCATGCAAAAACATCTATAGGATATGGTGACGAATGGGACATAAAGGGATTTCTTGATGGAGATGTTAAACTGTCGCAAAATGAATACAATAAACTTTCGGTAGGAGTATTAGGAGATATTAATGATTATGTTATTCAGCTCGATGATGTGTTCGTTTGTGCGATAGGAGAACCAAAAGTGAAAGCTAAATTAGTAGGACGCGTATTAGAACGAGGAGGACGGTTTATAAATCTTATACATACTACAGCTAGTATATGTGAAACAGCTAGAATGGGGATGGGAAATATATTGTTGCCTAACTCCTGCCTTAGTGATAACGTGACAATAGGTGATTATACGACGATTAATACGTTTTCAGGACTGGGTCATGATGCTGAATTAGGAGATTTTTCAACGTTGAGTTCTGGTGTAGATATCATGGGATATGCGAAAGTTGGCAGCAAGGTGTTTTTGGGAAGCGGAGCAAGGGCTTTGCCTCATAGTAAGATTGAGGATAATGCTTATGTGGGGGCTGGAAGCATAGTATTCAAACGCGTAAAAAAAGGTTTGAAAGTTTTTGGAAATCCAGCATTGCCAATTTGAAAAATGAATGAATAAAAAGGAGTTCGTTACATATGAATGAAAAAGATTTTATTGAAAAGATGGTCGATATAATGGACACAGAAGAGGATATTCAAATGGAAACTGTTTTAGAAGACATTGAGGAATGGGATTCATTGAGTTATGTTTCTTTCATGGCTTGGTGTTCAAAGACAGCAAAAACGCGTGTAGAACCCACTGAAGTCCGTGGCGCAAAAACAATTGGGGAGTTATATCAGCTTATTATACGATGAGTATAGGGCTTGCTAAATTGCCGGTGTGTATAAAAAGGTATTGATGAAGGTAATAAAAATTGAAAGATGTGCAATTTTGTTTCAATAATAAAAATTTTGTTGTAGTTGGGGCTTCTTCTGGAATTGGCAGGCAGATTGCTTTTGATTTGGCTGAGGCAGGAGCTAATGTATTGGCTGTTGCTAGAAATGAAGAACGTTTATCTAATCTACAGGGATTTTTCCCTGAAAAAATTGAAATCGCTATTGTGGATGTTTTGAAGGCAACCAATAATGACTGGAAAAAAATATTGGGAAATTTTGTCGGGAAAGTAGGTAAATGTCACGGTGGCATATATACAGCGGGAATAGGTGGAATATCGGATTTACGTGGATTCGATCAAGAGGTAGCGCATCAAATATTTGACACAAGTTTGTATGGTATGCTCGTTTTTTGGAGTAGTTTTATAAAGAAAAAAAATGTTGTCCAAGGTTCTTCTTTTGTGGCATTTTCCTCAGTGGCTGCTCAGTCTGGAGAAAAGGGGAGCATAGCATATAGTGCAGCGAAAGCAGCGGTCAGGACATCGGTAAAGTCGATAGCAAAGGAGATTTGTAGGGATAAGCATAGGATAAATAGCATTAGCCCAGGTTGGGTCAATACTGAGATGACAAGTCAGTCTGTTATGAAAAATGGTATGAAATCTTATGAGGAAATGCTGGCTTTACATAGATTGGGAATGGGTAAGCCTGAAGACGTAAGTGGCATAACATTGTTTTTATTAAGTGATGCTGCACGTTGGATTACAGGGACTGATATTGTAGTCGATGGTGGATACTTATTGGGAATTGATTGAGGTAAATATTTATGATAGTAAAGGTAGATCCCTTTAGGATAAGTATGGTAGCGGGGGTAGTATCTAATATAACTGTTCCCGTGGAAGAATATTGTCAGGGACTTGGAACTGAAAAAAAAATAAAGCGCTTGATAAGAGAGACTGGTTTTCAGAAGCTTAGTGTAGCAGAAAAAGGTGTATGTGCTTCAGATATGTGCTTTCAAGCAGCTGAGAAAGTCTTAGAATCATCTCAAGTAGACAAGGATTCGATTGGTGCGTTGATATTTGTGTCCCAGACACCAGACTATCGAGCTCCTTCTACGGCGTATGTTTTGCAAAAGAGATTGGGATTAGCAAATTCGTTAGTGGCGTTTGATATAAATCTAGGATGTTCAGGATTTGTATATGGACTGTATGTATGTGCTATGATTCTTGCTACTATGAGCCACAAGAAAGCACTGCTTTGTTGTGGCGATGTATGCAGTTCTGCTATGAATCCTAATTCCCCTGGCAAGCGCGCGATTACGGGAGATGCGGGGACGTGTGTCTTGGTGGAACCTGTTAAGGAAAAAAAAGAAAGTGTATATTTTAATATAGATAGTTATGGTGACAGGTTCAATGCTTTATATGTACCGAATGGCAGTAGTCGACATCCTTTTACACTAAAGAACAATAAAATTGATACCGATAATCAAAATAATTTTTCGGTAATGGATGGGTTGGCTATCTTGGATTTTACTATGAATGAGGTTTGTGACAATATTAATAGATTGTTTGACCATTATAAGATCATTTCGGCTGAAATTGATGCCGCGTTACTGCATCAGCCAAATTTAATTTTGGTAAAAGCTATTCAAGAAAAGTTAGGGTTTTCCGATAAACAGTTGGTATGCAACTCTCAAGATATTGGAAATACAAGTTCTGCATCCATCCCCTTATTGCTGACAGAAATAGGAGAGGCGTGGCAGGAGCGAGGAAATTCCCTATCTTTGCTATCGGGGTTTGGTATTGGACTTTCGGTATCATCGGTACTTATGGATTTGCAGAATACGGTTTGTCTTAAAACGATGAAATATGATAATAGATATACATTTATGACTCGAGAAGTAGGGGGATATAGTTATGACTAAAGAAGAAAAACTTAAAATACTTGCTGAGGCAATGGATGTTGAGATTGATGTTTTGGTAGATGAAGCTGCTTTGTCATCCTTTGATGAATGGGATTCATTGGCTGCACTATCCTTGATGTCATTGTTATCTAGCAAGCTACATAAAAAAATTACTCCTGCAGAAGTAAAAGCTATTGATACAGTATCTGATGCCTTAAATCTTATGGAGTGATACATAATGATTACTTTTGATGGCAAAAAGTTTATGGTAACGGGAGCGTCATCCGGTATTGGGCGTGCTGTGTCCATAATACTTTCTGAATTGGGAGCATCTGTAATATTATGCGGTAGAGATGAAGAACGTCTGCAAGAAACTCATGAGCGGTTAAAGGGGAAAGGGCATAGGATTATTTCTTTTGATGTAAAAGATTTTTCGGCTTATGATATTGTTTTTGAGCAAGCCGTTGATGATGGCAAAAAACTTGATGGCCTAGTTCATTGCGCTGGTGTGGCTACGCCAACACCGTTGCGGGTTATATACGAAGAAATGATACATGACCTACTAGATGTCAATTACGTTTCTTTCATGATGTTGCTTAAATGGTATATAAAGAAAAAGTACAGCAATGGGGGAAGTATCGTTACAATTTCCGCTGTGAATGCTCATTATCCGCAGAAGTGTATGAGTGTATATGCTGCGTCTAAATTAGCACTTGAAGCTTCCGTGAAGACGGTAGCTTTGGAATTGGCTGAAAAGGGAATACGCATCAATTGTGTAATACCTGGAGGTGTCAATACTTCTATGGAGCAGCAAATTTTGGAAAAAACACGACAGTATCTAGACCAGAAGGCCTTATTGGGCATGGCAGAGCCAGAAGACATTGCTAACATGATCATTTTTTTACTAAGTGATTTATCAAAAAAAATTACAGGACGAGCAATGTATGTAGATTCGGGATGGTTGGGACAGTGAACTATGGAATATTTATTTTCGGATAATGAAGGAATCAAATATGATGAGGATAGTGTTTATCATGCTTTGCGAAAGGTAGGCGCGGATGATTGTGAAACCTTATTTTTGCATTCAGATTTGATGTTTGGTCAAGTTCCTGAGTCATTTAATCGAAAAAAATATGTGAAAGCTTTTGCTAATGCGATATATCGTTTGAAGGTACGTTATCTAATTGTACCGACATTTACTTACAGTTTTTGTAATCATGAAGTGTACGATGTAAAGAAAAGTAAAACTTCAATGGGGATATTGAATGAATACTTTCGTAAAGAGCCAAAGCGATTTCGTACATGTGATCCATTGTTATCCTTATCGGTACCAATGGAACTGAAAAGTTCCTTTGAAAATGTCAGTGAACATTCCCTTGGTACGGGAAGTGGACTGGATATTTTGCATAAGATGGAAAATGTTAAATTTCTTCTTTTAGGAGCAAGGTTTTATGATTGTTTTACGTATCTTCATTATGTTGAAAAGATATTGGAAGTTCCTTATCGGTACGATCAATCTTTTATCGGTACGATAATTGATGAGGATGGAAATAGTTTTCAAAAAAAACAGTATATTCACACTAATTGTAAAGGCGTGACACTGAGGGAGGATGCGCGATTTGAGGATTATCTGACAGAAAAGGGTATTTTAAAGAAGAATTCTTTAGGAAATTCTTTTGTAAGTTGCATTAGTGAAACTGATGCTTATCGCGAGATTGTTGATGCGATAGAAAATGATCCTATGTATTTTTTAGCTAAGCCATATCGTAGGGAGGATCTTCGGCAGGAATATACTTATGATGTGTCAAAGGGCAGGATTACACATTGTTAGTGGGAAGGTGATGGCATGCATAATATAATTACAGATTACATGGAAAAAACAGCAGAAAATTTTCCTGAAAAAATAGCTGTGGTAGATGAGAAAAGGGAGCTTTCTTTCTGTGAATTGCGTGCTGAGGCAAGACAAATTGCTACAAGACTGATAGATGAGGGGATATTTCATAAACCCGTAGCCGTTTTTTTAGAACAAAGCGTTGAAGCAGTAGTTTGTTTTTTGGCAGTAGCATATTCTGGAAATTTTTATACTGTATTAGATACTAAGATGCCGAAGAATCGTTTTCAGAAAATTATGCAAGTGCTAAAACCAGCGGCAATTTTGACTGATAATGCACATTTTACGGATATATCTGTTGAAGTTGGAACAGAGGTAAAGGTCATAACTTATGATGCATCTGTACTGACAGCAGTGGATAATAACGCATTAAGAAATGTTTCGCGAAAAATAAATCCTATGGATGTATTATATGTGCTTTTTACATCAGGTTCCACAGGTGTACCTAAAGGTGTCACGGTTGGTCAGCGGTCTGTTATGGAGTATACAGAATGGGTATCAGAGACTTTTAAGGTGAATGAACATGAGATTATAGGAAATCAAGCGCCATTTTATTTTGATAATTCGGTGTTGGATATATATCAGATGGTAAGTACAGGTGCTACGTTACATATTATTCCTAGAAGTCTTTTTAAATTCCCTTTGCGGTTATTAGAGTATATTCGTGATAATAGTATCAATATGGTCTTTTGGGTACCATCGGTATTATGTATGGTTGCCAATTTTGATGTGCTAGAGGCGTGTGATGTTTCCTGCTTGAAGAAGATTCTTTTTGCAGGGGAGGTTATGCCGAATAAGCAGCTCAATGTATGGCGAAGAGCTTTACCGAAAGCCTTGTTTGCGAATTTGTATGGTCCTACGGAAATTACAGTGGATTGTACCTATTATATCGTGGATAGAGCGTTTGATGATGCAGAACCATTGCCGATAGGCGTTCCATGCCGTGCTTCCTCTATTTTAGTGTTAGATGATAAGAACCAATTGGTAAAGGGAAGTAATCAAGGGGAATTATGTGTAAGAGGTTCTTCGTTATCCTATGGTTATTATCGAGATCCAGAGCGAACGGCACAAGCCTTTATGCAAAATCCGTTGAATGATGCCTATCGAGATATAATTTATAGAACGGGGGATCTTGTTCATTATAATGAGCGGAATGAAATAATGTATGATGGAAGAAAAGATTTCCAAGTAAAGCACATGGGACATCGTATTGAACTAGGAGAAATAGAGACGGCAGTATCAGCTCAGGAAGGTATCGAAGCTAGCTGTTGTATATTTGACGGCGAAAAAAGCCAGCTGATACTTTGCTATATTGGTAAGTTAGAAGAAAGGGAGTTGCGCAAGAAGTTAATAGATATATTGCCTGAATATATGAGACCTAGATACTGTCGTAAGTTAGAGGTTATGCCGATTAATGCTAATGGAAAAATAGATAGAAAACGGTTGTATGATATTCAAGTGAGGGGAATATGAATTACAATAATATTTTATTCATGGGGACAGGTATGGTGGGAAGTGCGTGCCTGAAAATAATAGCCAATTCAGTCGGTAATAAAAAATTAATGTGTTTAGCAGCGGAAAAAGAACAAATTCCCACAATCAAGCCAGTGTGTAGACGATTGGAAATACCTTATGAGCAGTTATCGCCTGTTCAGGCTGGAGATTATCTAAAAAAAATAAGTGAAAACACTTTGATTATTAGCGCACATAATTCTTATTTGTTTTCCAAGGATGTTGTTAATCAACCAAATATAAAAATCATTAATTTTCATAATGCATATCTTCCATATTACAGAGGAAGAAATGCTCCAACCTGGGCAATTTATGATGGAGTCCAATATAGTGGTGCGACATGGCATGAAGTTGATGATTCGATAGATACGGGAGGGATTATTGTTCAGGAAAAGGTATTTATTGAAACTGATGAAACTGCATTGTCTTTGTTGATGAGATGTGCAAAAACAGGAATAGAACTATTGCGAAAAAATATTGATTCTTTTTTGGATGGAGAGTACAGTGTAAAAAAGAATGCGCAAAAAAAACGTCTATATTTGTCACAAGAGCTTCCTAATAATGGATATTTAGATACAAATTGGGATTTCTATCAGGCGTATAGATTCCTTCGTGCTATGGATTATAAACCAATGGATGTGATGCCGTTGCCTAGGGTTGAATTGGGAGGAATTGTTTATGAAATTGCTGGATATGAAATAAAACCTAAGGAGTTTGAACAGGCAAATAAGTCATTTGTTATTCCTGCGGAAGATGGAATTAATGAGTTGAGATGCAACCTCGAAGAGGTATAAAAATCTGATAGTATTTAAAATGGAGGAGTATATGAAAAAAATTGTTACATTATTATCCGAAATTCATCCAGAGTATGACTTTTTAAATAGTAGTGATTTCTTTGAGGATGGATATTTGGATTCTTTTGATTTGATTACGCTGGTAGCTGCCATGGATAAAGAATATCATATTAAAATTAAGGGGACTGATATTGTGCCAGAAAATTTCTGTAATTTACAAGAAATTCGTAGATTTATAAAGGAGTATGGCATAGAAAATGATATTTGAATATCGTAATAAGAAAATTACAGGCCTTCTAACTATTGTTCCCAAGAATATTCGTACTTTTGATGAGGAAATGGAAAATTACAAAGCGGATAAAGCTCGTAATAAACGCTTGAAAATGGTCATGGGATATGAGCAGCATCGTATGTTTGATGATGATGTCTGCGTGTCGGATTTGGCAGTCTATGGCATGGAATATATGTTTAGAGAAGGCTGGTTAAAAAAAGAGGAGATTGATGCCTTGGTTTTAGTCACACAGTCTCCGGATTATTTTATGCCTGCTACGAGCAATGTGATACATGGACGTTTGGGGTTGTCAGAAGATGTATTTTGTATGGACATAAATCAGGGATGTGCAGGTTTTTTAGTAGGGATAATGCAGGCATTTTCGCTATTAGACCAGCCGACAGTAAATAAGGTGGTCCTTATCAATGCGGATGTTTTAAGCCGCAAAGTGTCGAAAGCGGATAGGAATAGCTATCCGCTTATAGGAGATGCAGCTTCTATAACTGTGCTGGAAAGTTGTGCGGAAGAAAATCTAGTGCAAGGAGAAATCTGCATGGATGGTACACGTTCCGATATGCTTATCATTCCTGCCGGAGGGTTTCGTAGGCCATCATCGTGTGAGACTGCTATAATGCATGAAGATGAGGAAGGGAATAGTCGTAGTCTTGACAATCTCGTTATGGGAGGCAGGGAAGTCTTTTATTTCGTGCAAACTGAAGTTCCAAAACTTATCGAAAAATTATTTGGACGCATCCATATGACAAAAGATGAGATCGATTGGTGGATGTTCCATCAGCCTAATAAATTTATGGTGGATAAATTAGCCGAGGCTCTCGAGGTGCCATATGAGAAAATGCCGAGCAATATTGTAACGTATTTCGGCAATGCCAGTGGGGTAACTATACCTACCAATGTGGCTTACAACATTGGAGAGAAGCTGGAGAAAGAAGAGTATAAGATTTGCTTTGCTGGGTTCGGTGTGGGGCTAACTTGGGGTGCTATGGTGATGGATATGGGGAAAATGGATTTTTGCCGACTGATTGAATGGTAAGTGAGGACAGTGTTGTGGCGGATAATAAAGGGCGAATTATAAGGCCTTTGAGAAATACAAGGGAGTTTGGGCGAAGATTACATAAACAGGAATGGTTCAACGAGAAGCATTTTCGTACTCATGCTGAAACTAAGACCGTGGTGTTTAAGCATTTTAGAATATCTTGATTTCCTCCACTAACTATTATATAATTGTAGTTAGTGGAGGAAAATGCTATGATTAGAACGACATATGATTTGTTAGATTCTTTTTCTGGATATGCCAATCCTGATATGAAAATCAAGCGGATGGTTCAGGAGGGGAATCTTTTTCGTTTGCGAAGAGGATTATATGTAACAACCACAAAAATTTCCCCATATCTAGTAGCGGGGACTATATATGGTCCGTCGTATATTTCGTTTGAGACAGCACTTTCAAGATATGGCTTGATTCCGGAGCGTGTTTACGCTTGTACATCGGCTACTTTTCGCAAGAATCGTTCCAAGACATATAAAAATGATTTGGGGGTTTTTACATATCGTGATATCCCTGCGGCTGCTTTTCCACTTGGTGTCAAGTGTGAGGAGGAGAAGAAGATATTTTATGCAATAGCGTCTCCCGAAAAGGCGTTATGCGATATGTTGTATGTTCAGCCACCGGTATATAGTCACAAAGCGTTGCGGGAATTGTTGTTTGTGGATTTACGTATTGATGAGGAAGGTTTTGCACAGTTGAATCGACAAGAGATACGGAAGCTGGTGCCACGTTATAGACGACGCAACTTGAATTTGTTAGGGGAATTATTAAACAAGGGGCGGTGAGCTGGTGGATACGTTATTGAATGACTATATGAAATTCTATGAGCCGCAGACAGCCGATGACTATCGGAATGCGTTAAAGGAGATTGTCCAGGAAATAGCGATATATGGGCTGAGTCGCAGTGATTTTTTCCAGAAAGCGGCTTTTTATGGTGGGACATCACTACGTATTTTTTATGGGTTAGATCGTTTTTCTGAAGATATGGATTTTTCACTGGCTGAACCCAATGCAGATTTTTCGTTGGAAAAATATTTTTCCTATGTGGAAGAGGCATTAGCTAGTCATGGTTTGGAAATGTCGGTTTCCAAAAAGATCAAGGCTAATCCCAACGATGTGCAATCTGCTTTTATCAAGGGAGAGACCATAATTCAATTAATTACGATATGGGACAAGGAGGAGCGTGGCTTTCCAGGGATTTCACCACATGAAGTAATAAAGATTAAGATGGAGATTGATACGAACCCTCCAGCAGGAGCTACGTATAACATTAAATACGGTCTGCGTCCTGTTCCTTACATGGTTCGTTTGTATGATGAGTCATCTTTGTTTGCCGGTAAATTACATGCTGTACTTTGCCGAAATTGGCGAAACAGAGTGAAGGGGCGCGATCTTTATGACTTTGTTTGGTATATTACCAATAGGACAAAGGTCAACCTGTTTCATTTACAAAAACGCCTGGAGCAGACTGAGCATTGGGGTAAGAAAGAATCTTTGACTGTTCAGGACTTAAGAAATATGCTGATTGAGAGATTTGATTCTATCGATTATGAACAGGCAAAATTAGATGTGAGAAGCTTTATCAAAACAGAAGAGAAATTGCAGCTTTGGGGGGCAGAGTTTTTTAAGGTGCTGTCTGGTCAAGTAGAGGCGATATAGGTAAGGTGGTCGTTCGACTTATGAGTTTTTTTAGAGCGGCAGATACGGCAGTTGCAAACAGCAGGGATAGAAGATATCTATTTTGTAGTCGGCTATAAGAACGAACAGCTTATGTATTTGGCTGAAAAATTCGGGGTGCATGTTGTTGTAAATGAAGATTATGATCGCTACAATAATACCTCATCGCTGATGTGTGTACGAAATGTACTGGCGAATAGTTATATCTGTTCATCGGATAATTACTTTACAGAAAATCCTTTTGAGCCTTATGTATATCGCCCTTTGAGGCTACCAAGAAATGGACTATGCCAATTCGGAACTGGGGCAAGGTGAGAGGCGAGCTGACCATCTATGCCGTGGTCAGGCTCGTTTTTGCTATTGACAACATCGGATGATTTGGCGCTTACGTTTGAGTGCCTGTTGGTGCGTTTTTATTTATCCAATAACCATTTCAGTACATTTTCTTTGCGTATGCCATCATAATCTGCCGTAGCACCGACTTCATCAAGGGTTAGTAAGTACTTTGGATAGTTGTCCTTGATTCGTTGCAATGGCTTTAGTTCTCGTTCCATGACTTCTGTTTGAAGTGTCGATTCAGAAACTTGATAATAGGCAAGACCTTGAGCGTTTTTGGCAACGAAATCTACTTCGCCGTTTGTCATGGAACCTACGTATACTTCATAGCCACGGCGTAATAACTCCAGATACACGGTGTTTTCCAGGATATGTCCTGTATCCTGTCCATGCCGTCCTACCTTTAGATATCGCAATGCTGCATCGGTTATATAGTATTTCGGATTAATCTTCAACAATTCCTTGCCTTTGATGTCGAACCGCTCAGCTTGATAAATGAGCATACTGTCCTGTAGACCGGTCAGATATTTCTCAACCGTTTTGCTATCAATTTTACGGCCTGCACTAGTCATGGAGGCAGCAATCTTGCGTATAGAGAGAAGACTTCCCACATTTGCAAAAAGGTATTTGACAATGCTTTCAAGCATCTTGACATCATTCACATGCAGTCGTCCTACTACATCCTTTAGGATGACAGTATTATAGAGACCGAGCAAATACTCGTTGATGTCCTGTTGTTTACCTTCCAGCTGTAACGTATAGGGGAAGGAACTTTCCGTAATATAATGTTCATAGATTTCCCGAAGAGAATGGTTGGACTTAAAACTGCTGGCCTCATAATACTCTTTGAATGATAGGGGAAGCATTTTTAGTTCGACATAACGGCCCGAGAGCATGGTAGCCAGATCACCGGACATGAAATATGCGTTGGAGCCGGTAATATAGATATCGGCATTTTCTTTGATGAAAAGACTGTCGACAGCCTTTTCAAAATCCGGTACATGTTGAATTTCATCTAGGAAGATATAATTCATTCCTGTTGGCTGCATGTGAGAGATAACATACTTATAAAGAGCATGGTATTCCTGCAGATCTTCGAAAGCCAAGTCTTCAAAATTGATACTGATAATATTTTCTCTGGGAACACCTTGCGCTAAAAGATCGTTTTGGAATAACTCGAAAAGTTTTGACTTTCCGCAGCGTCTGACTCCGGAAACCACTTTTATAATATTTTTGTTCTTATGACGTTTCAAAAACTCTATGTATTCTTTTCGTTCTATAAGTTTCATAATTCCCTCACTTTCTAGTATATGGATTTTATTCTTTATGTATTAATATTATATCAGATATATGGAATAAAATCCATGTATATAACAAGAAAGAATTGGTAGATAGGGTAGAAATACGCACTATATGATATAATGTTGATAAGAATCTTGGGTGAATGTATGACTGATGGGGGATTGCGATGGCGGAGAAGATAAAGCCGGAACTTTTGGGATTTTTACAGGCAAGTGGTGTGCCGTATCGGATTTTGGTGGTGGAGAGCCTTTATTATCTGCCGGAGCTTCGGCAGATGTTTCCGCAGGCAGAGATTTTTGCGGTAGCGGCAGAAGAGGAAGCAATCGAACCGTACCAGGATTGTCAGGTGGATTTTTGTGTGTTGGACTATCTGTCGGAGCGACTGCCGTTTGAGCGCGAGTATTTCGATTACATCATTTCGGATTTGACGCTCGAGGCCGTGGCTAATCCGCAGGATATTGCGGCTGGATTTTCGATGTATCTGAAACAGACAGGGGCTTTTTTGACAAGCTTCCGCAATATCCGTCATTGGTCCGTGCTTGAGGAGATGATGGAGGGGCATTTTTACCATCTGGTGACCAGGCTCTATGCCAAAACGGATTTTGAACGGCTGCTTTATGCGTCTTATTATAAAAATGTCCGCGTGCGGCCGCAGCTTCGTCGGGCTGAAGATGATATTGTGGAGCGGCTGGTGGCTGCTGGCTTTGAGAATATCCACGAGGATTTGGAAACGGAGTTCTGGCTGGTTCGGGCTGACCGTTCCATGCCGGAGATGGCACTCTTGAAGTCGATGTATACGAAAGAGCAGCGCAAGAAGCTTTCGGATTATCTGCATCGTATTGAGTATGATGTGGATGCGGAAAATCAGTGCCGCTTGTTCTGGGCGTTTTACGAACAGTCGGCGTTGTTTGCGGACTATGTGGCGAACTTTATCCGTCAGGCGGTGTTCCATCCGGAAGCGTTTTATCGGCGGTTGATGAAGTATTCGCGTCGGGAGCTCGATGAGATTTTGGCGATGCTCGAATGCACGCGCGAAAATGCTACTTCGCAAGATGAGCTTCGGTGGATTGATAAAATCGAGCAGGAGCTGCAGGGAATGAAGTGAGGGTTGAGGATGGATTTGACGATAAAAAAAGATTTGGACGACACGAAGGTAGCCTTCATTACCTGCGTCAATAGTGAGGAATGGTATAGCGAATGCCGCCTTTATTTGGAGAGTCTCAAGATCCCGGCAGGAATGACGGCTGAATTTATTCCTGTGCGGGGGGCGACGTCGATGTGTGCGGGATACAACAGCGGCATGAATCAGTCCGATGCAAAATACAAGGTCTACCTGCATCAGGATACGTTGGTGGTCAATAAGAATCTGGTGGCGGATTTGCGCCAGCTTTTTGCCGAGGAAACCGTAGGAGCAGTCGGTGTGATTGGCTGCCGCAGTTTGCCGCGAAGCGGTGTCTGGTGGGACGGTTTGCGGACGTATGGCCGCGTGCTTCACGCCTGCGAACCCGAGAGTGTCGTGGATTCGCATTGCCGAGAGCCGGAGGGAAACTGCCAAGAGGTGGAGGCTGTCGATGGTCTCTTTATCGCGACGCAGTATGACATTCCGTGGCGCGAGGATTTGTTTACGGGATTCCATCTCTATGATACGTCGCTTTGCAAGGAGATGCAGCGGCGTGGGCTCAAAGTTGTGGTTCCCAATCAAGAAAAAGATTTCTGGTGTATCCATTGTCCTAAGGAAAAACCACTGGCGAAGGAGTATAAAGGATATCAGAAGATCTTTGTAAAAGAATACGGTGGGGAATTGAATCCGGAAGTGTAAGAGAAGGCCTTTCCTAATTGGAAGGGCTTTTTTTGTAAAGAGAAGCAGGAAATTAATCAACTTTGTAGAATATAGGAAAATATGCGAAACTATGAGACAAATTAGGAGTTCTTTTGGAATGGATCACGATGCTTTGAATTGGCTTAGCTTGGCAGACAAGTTTGCAGCAGAGGGCGACCCGAAGGGGATGCGCGCCTGTGCAAAAGAGTTGTGGGATATGGATGCGGATAGCATGGACGGTGCGGCTGTTATGGCCGAAGCCGCCCTGTATTCCGGTGAGCGCGAGGAAGCGCAGGCACTGGTAGAGGAAATCCTGGCCAAGAAGCCAAGGCATTTGCGGGGACGTTTGGTGAAGGCTGGTTTGGCGGCAGTGGAGTTCCGTCTGGATGAGGAAATTCCGCTGTTGCGGGAGATTGTTGCCGAGGTACAGCGCAAGCGGAATGCTTTGGAGCCGGATGATGCATACTTTGGGGTATTGACACATATCTTGAAGAAGGCGCGTGGCTGGCTGGCCGATGCGGAGTATCTGGCAGCACGTCCTGATAACGCGGCAAAAGAGCTTTTGGCTCGCAGTAAAATTTGTGAAGAGCCATTGGAAAAGGCAGAGATGTACAGCAAGTACCTCTTTATGTGTAATTACCGGGAGCAGTCGATTTATGAGAGCCGTGGGGCGGCAGAGGCGTATGAACCGATGCTTTCGATTACGCCATATCTTCATGAGGATGTGAAGAAACTGCCGGAAAAAAAGCTTCGTATCGGTTATTTGTCACCAGATTTTCGCGAGCATGCGGTGGCATCTTTTTTGGAACCGCTCTTAAAAGATTATGATGGGGAACATTTTTCCGTTTATTGTTATTCGACAGGGCGTTCGGACCATGTCACGAAGAAGATACGGGCCTGCCATATTCACTGGCGGGACCTTCGAGGGCGCAGCCCGCGAACTGCGGCCCGTCTCATTGCCGAGGATCAGATTGACATCCTGATGGATTTATCCGGGCATACCCAGGGGAGCTGTCTACCTATTATGGCTTACCGGCCGGCTCCGGTCCAGCTGGCAGGGATTGGCTATATGAATACGACAGGGTTGTCGACGGTGGACTATTTCTTATCCGATGAGGTATGTCTGCCCACTGGAGAAGCGACGGCGGAGGGGTTCGTCGAGAAGATCCTGCGTCTTCCTGATTCCCATCTTTGTTACCGTCCAGGATTTGCCCGGGAGATACCATCAGCTGGTACTGAGGCGCCATGTTTGCGCAATGGGTATGTTACCTTTGGCAGTTTCAATAACTTTGCCAAGGTGACGGATGAGACTTTGCTCATGTGGCGCAGTATCTTGGATCAGGTGGCGGATTCCCGCTTGGTCATAAAGGGGAAAATCTGTAGCATTCCTTCTGGGCAGGCTATTGTGAAGGAACGCCTGGCCCGTCTGGGGGTGAATATGGCACGAATTGAACTTCGCCCGTACAGCCCCGATTATCTGGAACAGTATCGGGATATCGATATTGCGCTGGATGCGATGCCCTACAATGGCGGCCTTACGACTTGTGAGGCACTTTATATGGGAGTGCCGGTGGTAAGCCTGCGGGGACGCAGCCACGGGGCACGATTTGGCGCGTCGATTCTCACCAATGCCGGGGTGCGGGAGCTCGTGGTGGAAAACGATTTGAACTATGTACGCCGTGCCGTTCAGCTGGGGAAATCCCCTGAATTGATAGGGGCATACCATTCTGGTTTGCGGGCTAACTTGCTCAAATCGCCGCTCATGGATAGTAAAAAATATATGCATGAGCTACAAAATGGCTATCGTCAGATATGGAAGAATTTTTGCATAAATTAAACTATAATAAAAAAACTTGCATTTTTGACAGTAGTCAAGTATAATACCGTATGGGACGTTCTTGATTCTTAGCGTTTTATAACACTTTGAGAAGTGGGGACATCTTAGTTTTATTTTATTTTTTCTAGTAAGGGGATTATCTTATGGCTTTCGAAGACAAGACACTCGTATGCAAAGACTGTGGTAAGGAGTTCACGTTCACCGCTGGTGAGCAGGAATTCTACGCTGAGAAAGGTTTCGAGAACGAACCGGCACGTTGCCGTGACTGCCGCGACAAACGCCGCCGCACTCGTGAGGGTGGCGAGCAGCGCCAGATGTTCAAGGTAACTTGTGCAGAATGTGGCAAAGAGACGGAAGTTCCGTTTGAGCCGAAAAATGACCGTCCGGTATACTGCCGTGACTGTTTTAACAAAAAAAGAGCGGAAAGAGAGTAATCTCTTGAAGTTTGCTCAGTGTGTGCTATAATAATAAATGTGCGTGAGCAATGGAGCCCGGGCGAAACGCTCGGGCTTTATTTGTTTCAATGTAAACGTATAATAATTTGAGAAGGTAGGGATTTTCATGAAAATGAAGAAGGTACTGGCAAGTATCGCTGTCTGCGCATTTGCGGTATTTGCTCTGGCTGGCTGCGGCGGCAGCAGCAATACGTCATCGGGCAGCGGCTCGGGAGCGACGGTGCTCAAAGTTGGTGCTTCTATCGACTTTGCTCCGTTCGAGTTCCAGGATGAGAGCCAGAAGGAATATCAGGGCTTCGATATGGATTTGATCCGTGCAATCGCCAAAGAGATGGGGTATGAAGTGGATATTCAGAACCTGGGCTTTGATGGCTTGATTCCGGCTCTGCAGGGCAAGAACATCGATGTCATTATTTCCGGTATGACGATCAACGATGAGCGCAAACAGAATGTGCTCTTCTCGGATCCGTATTACCAGTCCGGACTGACGATGGTGGTTCGCAGCGATGAGAAGGCAATCACGAAGTTTGCCGATCTCAAGGGCAAGAAGGTGGCAGTCCAGATTGGCACGACCAGCGAGGCAGAAGTCAAGAAGATTGAAGGCGTCGAGGTCAAAGTCCTCAATACGCCGGCTGACTGCTTTATGGAACTCAAAGCTGGCGGCGTTGATGCTGTGGTAAATGACCGTCCGGTCAACGACTACTTCATCACGAAGAATGGCGCGCAGGGTGTAAAGACTCTTGAGGAGAAGCTGACGGCTGAGGATTATGGTATTGCTATTGGCAAAGATAACAAGGAACTGCAGGAGAAAATCAATGCCGCTTTGAAGAAACTCAAAGAGAACGGCGAATACGATAAGATTTTCGCAAAATGGTTCGGCGAGAAAAAATAATCATAAAATCTGTATAAAAAATCATCGGTGATAGTTATCACCGATGATTTTTTTTTGCCAAAAAGACAAAGAATGTCGATGTTGACAGGTGGAGGACATTGAAATATAATAAGTTTATAGGTTTACAGTTGGTTGAATATTTATTAGTGTTTAGATAGCTTAGAGGAATTAGGTGAAGGATTATGGATTTTAATTTCCAGCTGGTGCAGGATTCGTTTCCGCTCCTGTTGTTGGGGGCAGGAATTACCATCAAGATTACAGCGCTTTCGGTGGCTGTTGGTATTATCATCGGTTTATTCATGGGGATTGCCCGCATTGCCCGGATTCGCATATTCCGCATCCTGGCGGCGATATATGTGGACTTTTTCCGCGGGACGCCGCTCTTGATCCAGATTTTTCTCGTTTATTTTGCGTTGCCGCTTTTGACCGGTCAGCGCAGTGATCCGTATGTGGCAGCCATCAGCGCTTGTGGATTGAATTCGGGTGCTTATGTCGCCGAGATTTTCCGTTCGGGAATTCAGTCGATTGATAAGGGGCAGATGGAGGCTGGCCGTTCTTTGGGAATGACCTGGGTACAAACGATGCGCTATATTATTATCCCCCAGGCATTTAAGCGCGTTATTCCGCAGCTCGGCAATGAGTTTATCGCGTTGCTCAAGGATTCTTCGCTGGTTTCGGTTATCGGTTTTGAGGAACTCACCCGCCGTGGCCAGTTGATTATTGCCAAGACTTATGCTTCGGTGGAAATCTGGACCTGCGTTGCGATTATCTACTTGATTATGACGCTGTCGATTTCCCGTTTTGTCGCTTATCTGGAATGGAGGTTCAAGACTGATGATAAACATTGAGAACCTGTATAAATCCTATGGTGACGTCCATGTCTTGAAGGGCGTTGACCTGAACATAAAAGAAAAAGAAGTCGTTGTCATCATCGGACCTTCTGGTTCGGGTAAGAGTACGCTTCTGCGCTGCATGAACTATTTGGAAGTTCCCACCAAGGGAAAGGTCACGGTGGATGGCATCCTGCTGGATGGGGAAGCCAATATCAACAAGGTCCGCGAAGAAGTGGGCATGGTTTTCCAGCGGTTCAACTTGTTCCCGCATATGACGGTTTTGGAGAACATTATGCTGGCACCAATGAAGGTGCGGAAGGTTTCCAAGGAGGCTGCCGAGAAGGAAGCGAGAGAGCTGCTGGCCCGGGTTGGGGTGGCCGATAAGGCTGACAATTATCCGACGCAGCTTTCCGGCGGTCAGCAGCAGCGCGTGGCGATTGCCCGGGCGCTGGCGATGAAGCCAAAGGTCATGCTGTTCGATGAACCGACCTCGGCGCTTGATCCGGAAATGGTAGGCGAGGTACTGGATGTCATGCGTAAGCTGGCGAAGGCTGGCATGACGATGGTCATTGTTACGCATGAGATGGGATTTGCCCGGGAGGTTGGCGACCGGTTGCTGTTTGTCGATGAAGGGCGCATCATCGAGCAGGGAGACCCGAAAGAGGTATTTGAAAACCCGCAGCAGGATCGCACGAAGTTGTTCTTGTCTAAAGTACTTTGATGGCAGAAATGTGCGCTATATAAAGACAAAAATGCCATTCAAAACCAGCCGGATAAATATAAGAAATATTGACAGTTTAATTACTAACAATTATAATTGAGAGTGACCACAAGAAAAATGTGGAAAAGGTAGTTTCTACTTAGGAGGAATCTCAATGGTTGGCAAAGTTAAATGGTTTAGTGCAGAAAAAGGCTATGGCTTCATTGCTCGTGAAGATGGCGATGATGTATTTGTACATTTTTCGGCAATTCAGGACGAAGGGTTCAAGACGCTGAACGAGGGTCAGGCTGTAGAGTTTGACATCGTAGAAGGTGCACGTGGCCCGCAGGCTTCGAATGTCGTAAAGACTGCCTAATAAACGACGATGAATCCCAGTTCGCAGAACTGGGATTTTTTGATAGGCTAACCGAAACCATGAATCCTTTCATAGAAATTTCAGATTTTTCTTGGTAGGAAAAGAAGGGATTGTGGCTATTGTGGCGAATACTATGAGTATAAACCTTCCGAGAGGCAGGTTAATACGATTAGAGCCATGGCAAAAGCTGTGGTCCATCATAAGAAAGGGGATGTGTCTTATGGCAACATTCACTGTAAGAGGCAAGAACATCGAAATCACTCCTTCCCTGCGTGAGTACGTAGAGAAACGCGTTGGCAAAGTCACGAAGTACTTTGAAAATGTCGGTGACATTTCCGTGCTTCTCACGGTATCCAAAGGCCGTCACATTGTGGAGGTTACGGTGCCGGTCCAGGGCGGAATCCTGCTTCGCGGCGAGGAAGCCACGATGGACATGTACACGTCGATTGATCTGGTCGTAGAAAAACTGGAGCGTCAGATTCACAAACAGAAAACGAAACTGGCTCGTCGTTTCCGTGGTGGCGGATTTAAGGCAGAGGCGCTGCAGTCTTCGGTTATCCCGGAGAAACAGGAGGATGAGGAGTACAAGGTCGTGAAGACGAAACGCTTCGTCGTCAAACCGATGGATGTTCAGGAAGCTGTCATGCAGATGAATCTCCTGAATCACAACTTCTTCGTATTTCGTGATTCGGAAACGGAGGAAGTCAACGTCGTCTACAAGCGTACGGATGGCAATTATGGCCTGATTGAATCCGGTAACTGATATGGAAAATTCGGACCTTCCCTGCGGGGAAGGTCTTTTTTGATGCCTTTCCTTATTATATAGGAAAAGAGTTGGATAATAATCTCGTGTTAATTGACTTATAGCAAGCAGTTTGTTAATATTGTAAGGTAAGACTATTAATGAAGTGGAGTGATTTTGTTTGCTGGGATTTCTCAAAAGATTCTTAGGTGACAATAACGATAAAGAGATAGCCCGTTATCGCGAGGTCGTCGAGAAAATCAACGCACTCGAGCCGCAGATGCAGAATTTGACGGATGATAAACTGACTGGCTATACGAATAAGTTCAAAGAGCGTCTGGCTGCTGGCGAGACGATGGATGATCTCCTGCCGGAGGCTTTCGCGGTCGTACGCGAGGCATCGCGCCGCGTGCTGGGCATGCGTCACTTCGATGTTCAGCTCATCGGTGGTATGTGCCTGCATGAGGGCAAAATCGCCGAGATGCGCACTGGTGAGGGTAAGACTCTGGTGGCAACGCTGCCGGTTTACCTCAACGCACTGGCAGGCAAAGGTGTTCACATGATTACGGTCAATGATTACCTGGCCCGCCGCGACAGCGAAGAGATGGGTAAGCTCTACCGTTATCTTGGCCTTACGGTTGGTTTGGTGGTCCATGATATGGACTTCCCTGAGCGCAAGTATGCCTATGGCTGTGATGTTACCTTCGGTACGAATAACGAGTTTGGTTTCGATTACCTGCGCGACAACATGGTTATCTATCCGGACCAGATGGTTCAGCGCGAGCTTAACTTCGCCATCGTCGATGAGGTTGACTCCATCCTGATCGATGAGGCGCGTACGCCGCTTATCATTTCCGGACCTGGTGCAAAATCCACGGATATGTACGCGGTTATGGCCAGAGCGGTAGCCGGACTCAAAGAGGGGACGGATTATACGGTCGATGAGAAGCAAAAGACCGTTGCTCCGGCGGACAGCGTGGTGCCGAAAATCGAGAAGATCCTTGGCATCAACAACCTTTATGCTCCAGAGAACATCGAGCTGTCCCACTGCTTTACGGCAGCACTCCGAGCCAAGGCTTTGATGAAGCGCGATCGCGACTATGTGGTTCGCGGGGATGAGGTCATCATCGTCGATGAGTTTACGGGACGTCTCATGGAAGGCCGCCGTTACTCCGATGGTTTGCATCAGGCAATCGAGGCAAAGGAAGGCGTCAAGATTCAGCGTGAATCCCAGACGCTGGCTACGATTACGTTCCAGAACTACTTCCGCATGTATGACAAGCTGGGCGGTATGACTGGTACGGCTAAGACCGAGGAAGACGAGTTCCTGAAGATTTACAATCTGCCGGTTATCGTAGTACCGACCAACCGGCCGGTACAGCGTATCGATCATCCGGATCTTATCTACAAGACGAAAAAGGCGAAGTACAAGGCCGTGGGCAAGCTGGTGGAGGAACTTCATAAGAAGGGACAGCCGGTGCTTATCGGTACGACTTCGATTACGCAGTCAGAAGAACTCAGTGATGTGCTTCATAAACGCGGCATTCCGCACAATGTTCTCAATGCGAAGTTCCATGAGAAAGAGGCGGAAATCATTGCCGATGCTGGCCAGCGTGGCGCGGTTACCATCGCTACCAACATGGCAGGCCGTGGTACGGACATTAAACTGGGTGAAGGGGTAGCCGAGCTCGGTGGTCTCTTCATCGTTGGTACGGAGCGTCACGAGTCCCGCCGCATTGATAATCAGCTGCGCGGCCGTTCGGGCCGTCAGGGTGATCCGGGTGAGTCCCGCTTCTTCCTGTCGCTCGAAGATGACTTGTTGCGTCTTTTCGCTTCGGATCGCATCTCGGGCATGATGGACAAGCTCGGTATGGAGGAAGATGAGCCAATCGAGCATAAGCTCATCACCAACTCCATCGAACATGCCCAGAAGAAGGTGGAAGCGCGTAACTTCGATATCCGTAAACATGTCCTCGAGTATGATGATGTCATGAATCAGCAGCGTGAAGTTATGTATGGCGAGCGTCGCAAGATTCTCACAGGGGATAACCTGCGGGAGAACATCATGGGCATGGTCAAGCACATCATTAAAGATGAGATGAACCAGTATGCCAATGAGCAGCTGTATCCGGAGGAGTGGCAGCTCGATGGACTCATCGAGGATGCGGAGAAGATTTACGCTCCGGTGGGACGCCTCAAGAAGGAAGAACTTTCCGCTATGAGCCGCGATGACCTCAAAGAAGAGCTGGAGAAAGTCGCCGAAGAGGGCTATCATCAGCGTGAACTCCTCTTCGGGGAAGAGAACATGCGCGAGCTGGAGAAAGTTGTTATGCTCCGCGTCGTTGATAACAAGTGGATGGAGCATCTCGACCACATGGACATGCTGCGTGAGGGTATCAACCTCCGGGCCTATGGTCAGCGCAACCCGCTGGTTGAGTATAAAATCGAAGCCCTCGATATGTTCGAGGAGATGGAAGCAGCTATCCAGGATCAGATTGCTTCGATGATGTATCATGTAAGCATCATTACGCCGGATCAGCAGCAGGCAATGGAAGCACAGCAGGAGGGCGAAGCACCAACTGCCAATGAGACGCAGAAACAGAAGCTCGAGAAGACCATCGAGCAGCAGCGTTCCCAGCTTTCCGACCATCTGCAGAATGCGCAGGCTTCCCATGGCGATGAAGTCAGTGCTGCCGGGGCGAAGAAAAAGCCGGTAACAAATGACGGCCAGAAAGTCGGACGCAATGACCCGTGTCCTTGTGGCAGTGGCAAGAAGTATAAGAACTGCTGCGGCAGAAACGAATAAGCCAGCAGTGATTTGCGATAAAGTAAAGGTGGAACCATGTTAGAAGATTTAAAACCACAACTGGGCGAACTCAAGGAAAAGCTTTCCCAGATGGAAGTATCCCTGGAAGTTCCGGCTAAGGAAGAGAAAATCGCCGAACTTGAGTATAAGATGGGTGAGCCGACTTTCTGGGATGATGCCGAACAGGCACAGAAAATCAATCAGGAACTTAACGATGTCAAAATCAGTGTCGACAAGTATAAGAGCCTTTTGAGCAAATATGAAGATGCTGAGACCATGTTCGAGATGGGCATGGAAGAAGATGACCAGAGCATGGAAGAGGAAATCAAGGCGGAGCTCGATGCGGTAGCCGAAGGCCTTGAAGCTCTCCAGCTCGAGGTATTGCTCTCCGGTCCTTACGATGCCAATAATGCGATCCTTACGCTGCACGCTGGTGCCGGCGGAACGGAGGCACAGGACTGGACCCAGATGCTTTTACGCATGTACGGCCGCTGGGCTGAGCGCCATGGCTTTACCGTGGAGACGGCTGACTTGCTGCCGGGCGATGAAGCTGGCGTCAAGTCTGCAACGCTTTTTATCAAGGGCCATAATGCCTATGGCTTCTTGAAGTCGGAAAAGGGTGTTCATCGTCTCGTGCGCATTTCGCCTTTTGATGCCAATGCCCGCCGTCATACGTCCTTTTCGGCCTGCGATATCATGCCGGAAATCGACGATGCTGTTGAAGTTGATATCAATATGTCGGATGTCCGCGTTGATACCTACCGTGCATCCGGTGCCGGTGGTCAGCACATCAACAAGACTTCTTCGGCAGTCCGTATGACCCATGAGCCGACGGGTATCGTCGTTCAGTGTCAGAATGAGCGCTCGCAGCTCCAGAACCGCGAGCAGTGCCTCAAGATGCTCCGTGCGAAACTCTTCGAACTCGAACTCGAGAAGAAGGAAGCAGAGCTGGCCAAACTCGAAGGCGACCAGCAGAATATCGAGTGGGGCAGCCAGATTCGTTCGTATGTATTCCAGCCGTACACCATGGTCAAGGATCATCGCACGAATCATGAAACCGGCAATGTTCAGGCCGTTATGGATGGTGAAATTGACCCGTTCATCCGCGCCTTCTTAAATGCCAAGGCCAATCACGAATTTTGATTTTTGAGGAGTCAGGATGGTAGTTCCTGGCTCCTTGTTCCATTGTGAGGGATTTGATTTGCGAAAAAGCTTGACTATTCTGGGCTTGTTATTCATAATATTAATCGTGTCAAGCGAAACGGTGCTGCCGTTTCTGGCACAGTCAACCTTCCGGACCAAACTGGGGCAGCGGGCTGCTACTCAAGATGTCCAGGTGACCCTTGGCTCGAGTCCGTCGGCCTTGTTGGCGTTGGGGCGGATTCAAAACCTGGATGCCGTGCTGCATCAAGCCAAGGTGGGACAGGTCTACTTGAAGGAATTGACGCTTAAAGGCCGCAATGTCCAGCTCGATATGTCGGCTCTGTTCCGAGAGGAAGGCGTTCAAGTGCAATATGCGGAGGAACTTACCTTAAAGGGAATCGTGGATGAGGAAAATCTGCGCGAAGTCCTCCAGCGCAAGATTGACAAAATCGAGAATGTCCAGGTCGATATCAACCGGGAACGGATTCTGGTGACGGCAAATGCGAAGGTCTTTGGCCGCGTGGCCGATATCGAGATGGAGGGGAAGATTCTCGAAGACAGTGGCTCGTTGTATTTTTTTATGACGAGGCTTGATATGAAAAATACCCGTATCGGTACAGCCAAGCTCGGTGACATGTTTGGCAATATCCAGCTGACGGCACCGAATAAACTGCCCTTTGGCATGAAAATCCGTCAGGTGGAGCAGACCGATGGGGCAGTAATCCTTACTGCCAGTCGGGATAACAAGGAATAAGGTGGAAAAATAATGAAGGTATTCAAGTACAACCGATGGCTGATACTGTTTATAGTTATTGGCCTTGTGGCTGCGCTCGCTATCGGTTTTCAGCGCCATGGCGTGGAACAGCAAACCCGCCAGGTGGATATGGCGATTGACTATGAGGGGCTCTTGGAGCTGGCTGATCGCGAAGGCCTGCCCGCAGAAGAAGTCCTGCGTCAGGCCAAGGAAGCCGGCATTACGTCGCTGGCTGTATACGAAACGACGTTCAAGAAGTTCAATGAGAATGGTAAAGCCACAGCAATTGCCGGCAGCCAGCTTCTTGCCGATTATCACAGTGGGCGTTTAGCGGACCCGCTCTGGCAGAATCTCATTGCTGCTGGCAAGATTAAGGGCAATGAGGTCTATGTGGTCGGTCATGATGCACAGACTTGGAAGGAACTCAAAGAGGATCTTCCGCGCCGCTTGGGAAATGACCGAGTGGAGCTGTTCACCGTTGGCAATGAAGAAGTCATGGCGGTAAAGGCCCATTACGAATCCTTCCTGAAGATGAATATCGGCATGCCCACCGATGAACTCAAGGCAGTAAATGATGCTGGATTCTATGTCTTGGCACGGCCAAGTAACTACGATGACTGCAAGCCAGAGGATGTCAAGGCGGTCTTTGACCGTCTAGATGGCTATAAGATTTCGGAAGTCGTATTCTCCGGTAAGCAGGTACTTGGTGCCCCGAAAGCATTGCAGACTACGATTGATGAGATGAAGGAACGCGATCTGACCTTCGGCCTTATCGAGGCGACGACCCAACTGCAGTTCTTCAAACAGAATGGTATGGAGGAAGTCGCCAAAGGTCTTGGTTATGATAAGGTAGCCCGCCTCTATTCGGTTCCGAAAGATGAGCAGCCGAAACTTAAGATTGATGCAATTGTCGAGCGTTGGTCCAATACCGATGAAGAACGCAATATCCGCATTGACCTCATGCGCATCTATGACACACCGTCTCCGAATATGACGCTTCTGGAGACGAATATGAAATACTTCCGGGATACCCATGATAAATTGACAGCCCATGGTTATACCATCGGACCAGCTGCAACCTTTGCGTCCTTCTATCCGAGCAAGGTGCTTCGTGCCCTGGTCATGGTAGGCGTGGCAGCTGCGGTTGTTCTTTATTTGACATTGGTTATTCCCTGGCTCAATGGACGCCCGAAATACGTGTACCTGCTGTTTGCTCTGTTTGCACTGGCGGCAGCGGTGCCGATGATGATGGGAAATGGTACGAAAATCCGCGTGCTGGCGGCACTGGCCAGCGCCAATGTTTTCCCTGCCTTGGCGGTTATCTTCCAGCTTGACCGCATTCGTGCCTTCAAGAATAAGGCGGGAGTCGCTCTGCCGCGTTTGATCGTTACGGCAGCATTGGCGCTCTTGGTTACGGGGGCTATGTCCTACGTTGGTGCGGCCTATCTCTCTGGTTCGCTGGCGGATACGGAATATCTGCTGGAATTCCAGATTTTCCGCGGCATCAAGCTAACTTTTGTTATGCCACTGATTTTGGTAGGCATCGCCTTCCTGCAGCGGTTTGATATTTTCGATGGTAAGATGGATGATACGGATGGCGTGCTGAATCAGCTCAAGAAGATTCTCGATATGCCGGTTCGCGTCAAGACGCTGTTGGTGCTGTTCTTCGTGCTGGTGGCTGGTGTCATTTTTGTGGCCCGCAGCGGTCATACTTCTGGTATGCCGGTGGCACAGTCGGAACTTCGTTTCCGGGCGTTCCTGGAGCAGGCCTTCTATGCCCGCCCGCGGACGAAGGAGCTCTTGATTGGACATCCGGCCTTTATGCTGGCGGCTATGGCTGTTCTGCGGAAGTGGCCGACGATGGTATTTTTTGCCTTGGTTCTCGTGGCTACGATTGGTCAGGGGTCCATGGTTGAGACGTTTGCGCATATGCGCACGCCAATCTATATGTCGTTCATGCGCGGCATTGGCGGTATTGTTATGGGCGCTGGCATCGGTGCTTGTGCCATGGTTTTGGTGGAACTTTGGCAGGTTATTTTGGCAAAAGCAAAGGGGAGTAGGGCAGATTCATGAGCAGGATCGTCGTATCGGGATATTACGGCTCGAAGAATGCCGGTGACGAGGCAATGCTGGCCGCAATGCTGGAGGTCCTCGGAGATCTCGACCCAAAACTTCATATTACGGTGATTTCTGCAAATCCCGAAGATACGCGTAGACGTCATGGCGTTGAGGCGATTTCCTGGCTGGGGCTTCCCGCCATCATTCGCGAACTGCGCCAGGCGGATCTTTTGATCAGCGGTGGTGGCAGTTTGCTGCAAAATGTCACCAGCCGACGCAGTCTCTATTATTATCTGGCAATCATTTTTTTGGCGCGCTTCCTGGGCACCAAAGTGATGCTTTATGCGCAGGGGATTGGCCCTATCCTGGGACGAGTTGCGGCCTTTGCTATGAAATGGATTGGCAATCGAGTGGATCTCATAACCGTTCGCGACCAAGGGTCTTTAGCGGAGCTCTCCCGGCTGGGAATTCACAAGCCGCCGATTCATTGCACGGCTGACCCCGTGCTGGCTATTCACCCGGTAGACCGTGAGGCGGGGCGGGCGATATTCAAGGCCTATCACGCCGATGGAGCCAAGCCGGTGGTGGGTATCTCTGTGCGTGAGTGGCTGGGATGGACCCACTACAAAGAGGTGTTAGCAGAGGTTTCGGACCGGGTGGTCCGGGAACTAGGTGCCCGGGTCGTCTTTGTTCCCATGCAGTTCCCCGATGATGTCCGGGCAGCGCAGGCTATTGCGGCGAGGACAAAAGAACCTTGTACCGTCCTCAAAGATGAATATACTACCAGCGAGTTCCTGTCGATTGTGGGCAATATGGATCTCATGCTGGGGATTCGCCTTCATGCGTTGATTTTCGCCGGTGTAATGGGAGTGCCGATGATTGGCATATCCTATGACCCGAAAATTGACCGTTTCCTGCAGTCCATTGGCGAAGAGCCCGTTGGCAATCTGCGGGATGTGACAGCCGATGAACTGATGGCTGAGATTCGCCGGAAGTGGAATGATAAGCAGACCTTCCGCCAGCAGAATGCAGAACTGCTGGTGAAACTCCGCGATCAGGCGGCAAGCAACGCGGAACTGGCGTTGAATTTGGCCCATAAGTAATAAAAAGCCTTCCTCTATAGGAGGGCTTTTTTGCTAATTTTAAGATTTATATGGTAAAATAAAAGATAGTGTTTTTTAGGCAGTATAAGTATGTAAAGGATGAAATTCTCATGATACATATGCGCAATATTTGTAAACAATACGACACCGGCACGGTAGCCTTAGACCATGTCAATGTCGATATCAAGAAGGGCGAATTCGTCTTTATCGTTGGTGCCAGTGGTGCCGGCAAATCCACCTTTATCAAGATGCTGTTCCGGGAGGAACTGCCCACCAGCGGCAAGCTGATGGTCAACGGGCACGATGTGGTGCATATGGAGCATCGGGAGGTGCCCTATCTGCGTCGCGAGCTCGGCGTTATCTTTCAGGATTACCGCCTGCTGCCGGATAAGACGGTGTTTGAGAATGTGGCCTTTGCCATGCAGGTTATCGAGGCACCGCGCCGTCTGATGCAGCGAAGTGTCAACTCGGTGCTGGATGTGGTAGGCCTGCGGGATAAGTATAAATGCTTCCCCTCCCAGCTTTCCGGTGGTGAGCAGCAGCGGGTGGCGATTGCCCGGGCCATCGTCAATGACCCAGCGATTGTTATCGCCGATGAGCCGACAGGCAATCTCGACCCCGATACGAGCTGGGATATCATGGATATCTTCAAGCGCATCAACAAGGCTGGCACTACCATTGTCATGGCAACCCATGACCGCGCCATTGTCGACACCATGAAAAGGCGCGTCATTGCCATCGAAAATGGCCAAATTGTCCGGGACCAGCTGAGAGGAGGCTATGGCTATGAAGCTTAAAAACGGGGAATATTACATCCAAGAGGTTGCCCGCTCCTTGAAGCGCAACAACTGGATGTCCTTTGCCTCCATTGGTACCGTGGCGGTGTCCTTGTTTGTGCTCGGCGTCTTTTTGACCTTGGTGCTCAATATGAATCGGCTGGCGGCAACCTTGGAGTCCGAGGTACAAATCAGCGTTTATCTGGAAGATAAGGTCATGCCGACGCAGCGTGAGGAAATCAAGCAGGACATCGAGAAGATGCAGGGCATTGAATCGGTGAAATATGTGAGCCGGGAAGAGGCCAAGGAGCGCTTGTCAGAGCGCCTTGGTGACCAGAAATATCTGCTGGAGGCGTTGGGGGATAAAAATCCACTGCCCAATGCCTTTGAGCTTACGGTATCCCATCCCGATATGGTTGAGACTGCGGCCAAGGTCATCGAAAAGATGGATGGTGTTGAGTCCGCCAAATACGGACAGGACGTGGTTCAGCACCTCTTTGACATCACGCGGCTTATCCGCTTGTTTGGCTTGGCACTGATGGTACTGTTGGCCGGTGCCACCCTCTTTATCATTTCCAATACGATCCGTCTGACGGTATTTGCCCGCCGGAAGGAAATTGCCATCATGAAATACGTGGGGGCAACGGACTGGTTTATCCGCTGGCCCTTTGTGCTGGAAGGAGTAGTTCTGGGCTTTGTGGGTGGTGTCATTGCCGCAGTAGCCCTGCGCAGTTTCTATGCAGCTATGGCGGCGAAAATCTACAGTACCCTGGCCTTTTTCCCGTTGATGCCCCAGTATCCTTTCATGACTTACGTCACCGTGGTCATCGTATTATCCGGTATGATAATCGGTGCCCTGGGGTCGGCAATCTCGTTGAAGCGGTTCCTGAAGGCGTAAGGTCGGGAGGAACAAAATGATGAAGAAGAATACAAGGCAGCGTCTGCTGGCGGCAATTCTGGCGGCAGGTGTTTTGGCTTCGGTGCCAGCGCATACGGTATTGGCGTCGCTGGAGGATGACAAGGCCGACTATGAGCGCAAGGCTGAACAGAAAAAAGCTGCCAGTGAGGCATTATCGCAAAAGCTGGAATCCCTGTCGGAGGAAAAGCGCCTGCTGGATGAAGAAGCCGAAACGGCGATAAATGAACACAAAAAATGCAAAGAAGCCTTTGACGAAACAACGAGCCGTATGGCCGATAATGAAGCGCGGTTAAAAGAGGTAAAGGCGGATTATGAGGTAAAAAGTGCCCGTTTGGCCAAGCGTGTTCGCGATATCTATATCAATGGCCAGATTTCGTATTTGGATGTTTTGTTTGGGGCTAAGGATTTTTCGGACTTTATGACCCGCATGGATTTACTCAAGAAAATCATTCGGCAGGATTATGATCTGGTACACGGCGTCCTCGATGAAAAGAAAGATATCGAGACCACCCAGGCAAGTCTGGAAAAGGATAAGAAAATCCGGGAGGAACAGGAATTAAAGGCCCGGCAGGCCAAGCAGGTTATGGAGGAAAAGGTGCGCCGCCGTCAGGAACTCATCGACAAGATGAAGTCGGACAAGGCGACGGTTGACCGTGAGTACGATGAACTCATGGCGGCCTCCAAGCAGATTGCCCTGATGCTCCAGCGCAGCAGCATGGCTAACCTTCCCGTGTCGGGCAATGGTTCGATGATTTGGCCGGTGGGTGGAACGGTTACCTCGGAGTTTGGCTGGCGTACCCATCCGATTTCGGGAACGCGGAAATATCACAGTGGTATCGATATCGGTGCTGATTATGGCACCCCCATTGCGGCGGCCCAGTCCGGCACCGTGGAATATGCGGGCTGGATTTCCGGTTATGGCAATACGGTCATTATCAATCATGGCGGTGGTATTACAACGCTCTATGGGCATAATCAGTCGTTGGCCGTATCGGCTGGCCAGCAGGTCAGCCAGGGCGAGACTATCGCCTACTGTGGTTCAACGGGGAATAGCACGGGGCCCCATTGTCATTTCGAGGTTCGAAGCGGCGGTGAACCGGTGAGCCCTTATAATTACTTGTAACGATTGACCGGTCAATAGATAGAAGGTGCATAGTTTGAATAAAAAGAAAATCGTCCTGGGAATCCTGGCGACTGCGGTCATTTCCAGCATGCTGACGCTGATGGGACTCGCGGCTTTATTGGGCCTTGATGGACAGCGTACTTTAGATATGGTCCGCTTCCTGGGCGTCAAGCGTATGATAGAACTCCGGTATGTAAATGAAGTGGATTCGCAGTCACTGATGGATGGTGCCATTGATGGCATGGTCAAGTCACTGGGGGATCCGCATTCCATCTACATGAAGGCGGATATGTATAAATCCCTCAAGGAACATACAGCAGGTGCCTTCGGCGGCATCGGCGTGACCATGGGATTCAAGGATAATAAAGTCACGATTGTCTCGGTCCTCGAGGGGACGCCGGGAGAGGCTGCCGGGCTCAAGGCAAACGATGAGATTCTGGCCGTAGATGGTACTCCGGTTACAGACTATCAGCCAGAAGAAGTATCCATGCATATTCGCGGTGAGGTCGGCACCGAGGTGACACTTACCATTCATCGGGCCGGTGCGGAAGATCAGGATTATACGATAAAACGCGATACGATTACCATTCGCTCCGCTAAGGGAAAAATGCTGGATGGCACGCAGATGGGGTACATCCGCATCGCTTCCTTTGGAGAAAATACGGGCAAGGAGTTCCGCGAGGAATACCAGCAGCTTGAAGAAGCTGGCATGAAGGGGCTTATTATTGACCTCAGAGAAAATCCTGGTGGACTTATTAAAAGTTGCGTTGAAGTAGCCGATATGGTGGTGCCCAAAGGGCCAATCGTTTCGGTGGTGCAGCGTGATGGCTCGAAAGAAGAACATGACTCGAGCTTGGAGGCACCGAAGGTGCCGATTGTCGTGCTGATCGATGGCAACAGTGCCAGTGCCTCAGAGATCTTAGCAGGAGCTTTGCAGGATACGGGAGCTGCTACACTCGTGGGAACCAAGTCCTACGGGAAAGGATCTGTACAGGTAGTGGTGCCGCTGTTTGATGACGACGGCCTGAAACTCACTATCGCCAAATACTATACGCCAAATGGACGCTGCATCGACGGTATCGGTATCGAACCAGATGTAGCCATCGATTTCCGGGAAGGCGATACTACGGATGTGCAGTTAGAAAAAGCCAAAGAAGTATTGCAGGGAAAGTTACCATAACTCGATAAAGCAATATCAGTCAAAAGAGCAAGCAAATCGAAAGATTGCTTGCTCTTTTTGTCGATGGAATAGAATAAAATGATTTATTCACAAGAAATTATGGAAAAATTCTAAAAACGTAGGAGCTTTTGTAGGAGATACGAATAATAAGAATAGAGAGTCGATTTTATATGAAATATGTTTTTAACAGAATAGCTTTTATATGAAATATGTTTTTAACAGAATAGCTTTTATATGAAGATTTTTCAATTCACTTTTGTTCTATCGGTTAATAAGAGGTGTGAAGCAAATGATTTCTAGAGTATCGCGTGCTACACCGTTTCATGGTTTTTTGAATCGGATTCCTATGAAACAAGCAGGCAGCGTTTCTGCCAAGGATTTGTTTTCTGAGTTGAGGGAGGAAATCCGTAAGCATATGGCTGATATGCTTACGGACGATCCGGCCCGTAAATGGCGTGAACAGGAAATAAATATGCTTGATCATGCGTTAGAAAATATTGATAAGCATGATTAAGAAATAAGCTTAGTGCAAATAGCCTGCCAGGTGTTAGTAACACCTGACAGGCTATTTGCGTAAAATTTATCGATGTTCCTTTATGCATTGCAGGAAGGCTTCGCCGTATTTTTCGAGTTTTAGTTCGCCGATACCTTTGACGGTTAGCATTTCGTCGAGGGTTTCGGGCTGAACGCGGCACATATCGCGCAGGGTGGCATCGGAGAATACCACGTAGGGAGGGATGTGGTCGCGGGTGGCGATTTCTTTGCGCAGGGCGCGCAGGTAATCAAAGAGTTCCGGTGCGGCTGGCTCTTTTTCTTTTTCGGGTTTTGGTACGGCCTGATAGACTTTTTCCTGCCCTTTTAGTACGGCATAGGCACTGGGCTGCAGGGTAAGTACGGGATACTGGCTTTCCGTCAGGGCTAGATAGTCGGTGGCGATGAAGCGCTGAATCAAAAGTTTGATGTCAGCGAGATTGCGTTCTTTCATGAGGCCGTAGGTAGATAGTTCCTCGAAGTGGAACTGTTTGACTCGTTTATCCTGGGAGCCTTTGAGAACTTGGGCGACAAGGGTCAGCCCAAAGCGTTCGCGCATGCGGTAGATGCAGGAGAAGACTTTTTGGGCGTCGATGGTGACGTCAATGCGCTCAAGACCGGCTTTGCAGTTGCCACAGTTGCCGCAGGTCTCGGGAGCAGTATCATCACCAAAATAATGGATAATGAAGTGGCGCAGGCACTCCGGGGTGTGGCAGTAATCGACCATTTTCTGCAGGCGACCGAGGTTATGGGCTTTGCGCTGCGGGTCCTCTACGGAGACATCAATAAGATATTTCTGGGTCATCGGGTCCTGTGGGGAAAAGAGCAGGATACAGTTGCCCGGTTCACCGTCACGGCCGGCACGGCCTGCTTCCTGATAATAGGCTTCGATGTTCTTGGGCATGTTGTAGTGGATGACATAGCGGACGTTGCTCTTGTCGATTCCCATACCGAAGGCGTTGGTGGCAACGATGACTTGGATGTTATCGTAGAGGAAATCATCCTGGGCCTTGGTGCGCTGTTTTTCCGTGAGTCCTGCATGGTAGCGGCCGACGGCCAGCTTCTTTTTCTTCAGCAGTTCATAGACTTTATCTACTTCCTTGCGGGTGGCCGCATAGATGATGCCGGATTCCTCCGGATGATTTTTGACGTAGCTGACGATGAATTTTTTTTTGTCTTCGCCACGTCGGACTTCAAAGTATAGGTTGGGCCGGTCGAAGCCTGTGACGTGAATCTGCGGGGCTTTTAGGCTCAGGAGATTTATGATATCGTCCTTGACTTCCGGCGTCGCCGTGGCGGTAAAGGCGGCTACCAGCGGGCGGCGTGGGAGACCTGCGATAAAGGGAGCAATCTGACGATAGCTTGGGCGGAAGTCATGGCCCCATTGGGACAGGCAGTGGGCTTCGTCCACGGCAACCATGGAGATGGTCTGATGTTCAAGGATATACTGAAAGTAGCTGGTATCGAGCCGTTCTGGGGCGACATAGACCAGCTTGTACTGACCCGCGGCAATGGCATTTAACCGGGCGTCGGATTCTGAAAGGGATAGGGTGCTGTTGATGTAGGTAGCGGGAATGCCCTGTTCGGCTAGGGCGTCGACTTGGTCCTTCATCAGGGAAATCAAGGGGGATATGACGAGGGTCAGTCCCGGGAAAATCATGGCGGGAATCTGAAAGCAGATGCTTTTGCCGGCACCAGTGGGCATGATGGCAACGGTGTCTTTGCCGGAAAGCAGGCTGTTTATTATCGGTTTTTGGGCTGGGCGGAAACTGGGATAGCCGTAGAAGCGGCGTAGTAGTTCTAGCGCCTGGTCAAAGTATGGATTATCCATGGAAGTGGCTCCTATCTTAATGATTTTCTTAGCATTTCTTTATGTTTAATCAACTATTCTATTTTATCATAATCTGATAAAATAGGTTCAGACAGTTGGAGGAATTTGTAGTATTCTATAGAATAGAGAGAATAGACTTTTTCAAATGAACCTGTAGGAGGAACCTTTCATGAATTATCATCGTATCATGAAAAATAAAAAGCAACACCTGGCACTGGCTTTGGCCGGTGCTATGTTTATGATGACGCCGGCAGCTTATGCGGCGGATGTTTCGCTTCAAGATGCCATCAATCGGGCACTTTCGGAAAATACGGGTCTAAAGGTCACCCAGAAGGGTGAGGATTCTGCAAAATATAAGCTGGATAAGACGAAAATCCAGAATGGTGTTGCGCCGGCCGTTACAGGAGAATTGAGCGCGGAAAAGAAGGATTCGGGTGCAACGGATGCATCGGGGAAACTGGCGGCAACGGTTTCGGTGCCCATTTATTCTGGCGGAAAAAATCAAGCCAATATCAAACAAGCTAAGATTGGGGTGAAGGCGGCCGATTTACAGACGGAACGCGACCGCGAGAATCTTAAACTAAATGTAATCAAGGCCTATTATAATGCGTTGGAAGCCAAGAAGACGGTAGGGGTTCGTCAGGAGACTGTCGATAAATATAAGGAACACTACAACAATGTCAATCAGCTTTATTCGGCAGGTGCCAAGGCGCGGATTGATGTAATCCGCTCTTCGGTAGAGCTCAGCAATGCTCAGCAGAATCTCATCAAGGCTGAGAATAATTACGAAGTGGATTTGGCGACGCTGCGCAACTATATGAATATGGATCGCACGGAACCCTTGAATCTCACGTCGGACTTTTCCTATGATGTGTTTGGCATCGATATGAATGATTGTATTGATTACGCCTATAAAAATCGCAAGGATTTGCTGATCGATCAATATAAGCTGGAACAGCAGGAGCAGGCGATAAAAGCCGCGAAAGCAGGCTATTTGCCATCGGTAAAGGTCAGCCTGGGACTCGATCAAACGGAACGCTATAAGCCGTCCAGTTCGTCAAGCCATGGAGCTTCGGCTGGGGTTGGCTTGTCGTGGAATATCTTTGATGGCGGGCTCACCCGGGCTGAGGTAAAATCGGCCAAGACCGATTATGATGTGGCTCGACTCAATCTGTTGAAGGACAAGGAAGATATTGACCTTTCGGTGCGGCAGGCATATTACAGCATGCGTGAGGCGGAGAAGCGATTTAACTCCACCAAGGATGCGGTCAATCAGGCCGAACAGGATTACTATATCGCCCGCGAAAAATATCGTGCTGGCGAAGGCTTGATGCTCGATATCATCGATGCACAGGAGGCGTTGTCCACGGCGCGTTTGAATCAGATCAGTGCTCAGTACGATTATGCCCGTTATAAAGCCACGGTGGAAAATGCCATGGGAATGGGGCTGAATGCCAGTGAACGGGCTTCTGCCGTAGAACTGGAGACTGATGTGGATACGACGATTTCGGAGTCTTCGGTAGCAGAACGCGCTGGGGATACGGCTGCAGCATTGCGGGCCGCAGAACAGAAACAGGCAGAAAGAGATGAGGAAGCGAAATGAAACTTAAATTCGATTGGAAGGTCAAGGCGGGAATCGCTGTCCTGGTTTTGGCGGCAGCAGCCTTTGGCGGCTGGAAATACTACCAGGGACAGCAGCAGGCGAAAAAAGCGGCGGCGGTGGAAACTACCGAAGTGGTCCGCATGAATATGAAGTCAACGGTATCAGCGACGGGAACGATTCGTCCCGTGAATTCCGTTGAGGTAAGTTCCAAGGTCACGGCACGTATCAAGCAAGTGCTGGTAAAGGAAAATGAACAGGTAACGGCTGGACAGACCGTGGCTTTGCTCGATGGTAAGGATTACGAAGCAAAACGCGATCAGGCCAAGTTCAAGGTAACAAATACAAAAGCCAAGTACGATCGCGTCAGCTATCTTTACAGCATTGGTGCCAATACGCAGGCAGAGCTGGAAGATGCGGCGTTAAATTACGACACGGCAGTATCGGCACTCTCGGAAGCAGAGTCCGATATGAACGAGATGACCATCACGGCACCGATGTCCGGTGTGGTTGTCGGTGAGCCAAAGACTGCCGGAACTATGGCCACGCAGGGTTCGGATAATCCGACGGTAATCATGCGCATTGCCGATTTGTCCAGCAAGCAGATTCAGGCCAAGGTCGATGAAACGGATATCGGCAGCATCAAGGTGGGGCAGACTGCTACGTTTACGGTAGATACTTATACGGGGCGTACGTTTACGGCGCGAGTAGCCAATATTTCGCAGACCGATACGAGCAATAGCTGGGATACGAAGTCGAGTTCGTCGTCGAGTTCGTCGTCGGCTAGCGTTATTTATTACTACGTAACCCTTGACGTGGATGATCCGGACAATCTCCTGCTGCCAGCCATGACAGCCCGGGTGGAAATCAATACCGCCAGCAAGGATGATGTGCTGGCCGTGCCCATCTCGACGTTGAAAACGGATTCCAACGGTTCGTATGTTATTGTCAAGAATCCGGATGGTAAGCAGGAGAACCGCTATGTCCAGACGGGAATCTACAGCGATGAGTATGTAGAGATTATCGATGGCCTCTACGAAGGGGAACAGGTGGTAAGCACGTATACGGCCAAGAAGAGCTCGACAACGGCAAAAAAGCAAAATGGCCCGGGCGGGCCACCTATGTAAGGCACGGAAGGTGAGGTTTCCTATGGAAAAAACGGAAGATCGTTATCCAACGATACAGCTTTCCGGCATTCGTAAACTCTATCATATTGGTGGAGAAACGCTGGCAGCGTTAGACGGAATCACCACCAATATTTATCAGGGGGAGTTTGCCGCTCTCATGGGGCCGTCAGGTTCCGGAAAGTCGACGCTGATGAATATCCTGGGATGTCTGGACAGACCCAGCGAAGGGTCTTATAAGCTGGATGGCGAGGAGGTTTCGGGACTTAGTGATGATGCTTTGGCGATAACGCGCAATAAGAAAATCGGTTTTGTCTTCCAGAACTTCAATCTGCTGTCCCGGATATCGGCCTTGGAAAATGTGGCGCTTCCCTTGGTTTATGCGGGAGTTGGCCGCAAGGAGCGGCTGGAGCGCGCTCAGCATTATCTGGAGGCGGTAGGCCTTGGTGACCGCGCCGACCATCAGCCCAATGAATTGTCTGGTGGTCAGCGCCAGCGCGTGGCCATTGCCCGGGCGCTGGTCAATGACCCGCATATCATTATGGCCGATGAGCCTACCGGTAACTTGGATACCAAATCGACCAGGGAAATCATGGATATCTTCGAGGCTATGCATGAGAAGGGCCGAACGATTATCCTGGTTACGCATGAGCCGGAAATTGCTGCTTGTGCGAGCCGGCAGCTTTTAGTGCGGGATGGCAAGATAACCCGTGATGAAGGAAAGGGTGTGGTCATGGATGTTGTTTAGAGAAAGCTTCCAGATGGCACTCACTTCCCTTTATGCGAATAAGATGCGAAGCCTGCTGACTATGCTGGGCATCATTATCGGTGTTGGGGCGGTTATTGCGCTGGTATCGGTTGGTATGGGCGTGCGCAGCAATGTCACGAGTTCCATTGCCAGTCTGGGTTCCAATATGCTGATTGTATCGCCAGGTTCGTCGAATCGTGGCGGTACGCGTGGCGGTGCTGGGTCTATGCAGACGTTGAAATATGACGATGCCACGGCAATCAAGGAAAAAATCAAAAACATCGATTACGTATCGCCCTCGGTGTCGAGTTCTTATCAGGTCGTCTATGGCAATAATAACTGGAAGACGTCCGTGCAGGGTGTGACGCCGGAGTTCATGGCAATCCGCTCGCTTTCTATCAGCAATGGCTCGTTCATCTCGGTCAATGATATGAATAAGCGAAGCCGCGTGACGGTTATCGGTACGACGGTGGCGGAAAATCTTTTCGATCAGGAAAATCCAGTGGGTAAGAATATCCGCATCAACAATCAGCCCTATAAAGTCATCGGCCTACTTGATTCCAAGGGGCAGTCCTCCATGGGACAGGACCAGGACGATATGATTTATGTGCCGATTACGACTGCGCAGGAGCGAATGCTGGGCATTACGTATGTTCAGTCGATTAACATCCAGGTCAGTGATCAGAAATACATGGATCAGGTGCAGGCGGAGGTAGAGACGCTTTTGCGCACCCGTCATCATCTGGTGGGGGATAAGGAAAATGATTTTAACGTACGCAACCTCACGAGTCTCATGGAGACGGTCAGCCAGTCTACGGCCATGTTGACGATGCTCTTGGGGGCGATTGCGGGGATTTCCCTGCTCGTTGGCGGCATTGGCATCATGAACATCATGATGGTCTCGGTGACGGAGCGTACCCGGGAAATCGGTATCCGCAAGGCACTTGGGGCTACGTTTATGAATATCATGACGCAGTTCCTCATCGAGTCTATGGTCATCGGTGTCATCGGCGGCATAATCGGCATTGTATTCGGTTGTGCAGCCTCGCAGATCATCGCAACAGTGGGGAATTTCAAGACGGTCATTACCGTGACACCGATTGTTATTTCCTTTGTGTTTGCCGTAGGAACTGGATTGTTCTTTGGCATCTATCCAGCTCGGAAAGCCGCGAAGCTTGACCCGATTGAAGCGCTGCGGTATGAATGAGGTGCCTCCTTCATTTATTTTTCCAGATTTGTGTGGTATGCTAAATATATTGTCTAAAAGGAATCAATTATCATAAGGGGGACATTATGGGAGAATTTACTTTTGTTGTCGAGAAAACGTGCCCGATTTGTGGGGAATCGACGCGGGTGGTTAAGACAAAGTCCAAATTGCTGATGGATCACATGGATGAAGATTTCTGCGTTCACTATCAGCGGTTTAATCCATATTTCTATAAGATTTGGTTTTGCGAGAAATGCGGTTTTGCTGCGGATGAGAAGACCTTTTTAGGAACGATTCCGGAGCTTCACAAGCGCAAAATCCAGGAGTTCCTTGCCCAGCGCAAGCTCGGCCTGGAATTCGTGGAAGAGCGCAAGATACCGGAGGCTGTAGCGTCCTTTAAGTTGGCTATTTTCTATGCCGAACTTACGGACCAGCCGCTGGCAAAACGGGCGGGCCTTTATTTGGAGCTGGCCTGGATTTACCGCGATGCCGAAGATGAAGAAAATGAGATGGAAATGCTCAAGCGGGCGGCAGAACTCTACGACAGGTCGTTGATGACGGAACGCTATCCGATTAACGGCATGTCGGATACCATGGCCATGTATTTGGTGGGAGCCATTTACTTCCGCATGAAAGATTATGAGAAATCCACCCAGTATATTTCCCGCATCATCGGGGACCAGAATATTCGCAACAACGAAGTCCAGATTTATAAACGCGCCCGTGATTTGTGGCAGGATATCCGCCAGCTCAAGGGCGGCGAACCGGAGGAATAAGAAACATGATTGATTTACCCGCCAGTTGGCAGGAACAGCTGCAAACGATTGATTGGTCAAAACTTGAAGAGAAGGTTCAGGATTATGGTCCAGTGATTCAAATCATTCAGCATACCTGGAATCGGGAATCCCTGCTGGAAATCAGCCAGGGCAAGCTATTTGTCCCCGATGAGGTGGTGAATGAAGCTATTGCACAGCGAATTCCTGCCAATGGACGGGTAACGGCAGTCAAGGTGGTGTCCCATGCCAATGGCCGCATGGACATTGTGACGGATACCACTTCTGTGGGGAAAATTGAACTGTCCGGTGAAATCAAGGAATTTGTCCATTCTGGGGATAAATCCTATGCGGTTTATCAAGTCAGGGAACGCAATATTCCTTCTCATGGATTGATGTCCTGGGTGTTTTCGCGCATCTCGCTGTCTATGGCGGAGCGTTTGGTGGGGAAAATCGAGATTTCGGATGACATGCCGGTGAACATTCATCGGAATACGATAAATATCGATTACAGCAAAGTGCTGGCGGCCTCGGATTTTGGTAAAGCGGAGTTCCAAGGTTACCGTTTGCTGGACCTTGTCGAGGTCGAGGGGGCTGTCCCAAAAGAGGGCGGCATTGAATTCCAGACCAAACTCAATGTTCCGGATTCTGTGAAAAACGTGCTTATGCAGCTTGTGGCGGATGAGACGGAAGATTAAGCGAAAACATAAAGAAGGGAGCGCGATTCGTTGAGAAGACGAATTCTGTCGTTGCTGGCAGTCTTGCTGATGATGGTTATGGTACTGCCAGCAGCTTCGGCGCGGCATAAGGAGAAGGAATCGTCGGCCGTACAGAAGATTATTTATGTGCCGCATGACAATCGGCCAATATCGAATAAACAGACCACGGAAGTAGCCAAAAAGCTAGGGGGGGAGGTAGTAGTACCGCCGGATAAACTCCTGGGGGACAGGCAGAATCTGGGCCATCCGGAGGAGCTCTGGAGTTGGCTGGAAGATAACTTGGATGATGCCGATGCAGCCGTGATTTCCTCGGATTCCATGCTCTATGGCAGTCTGGTAGGGTCACGGAAGCATAATTGCTCGGAGACGGAGCTTTTGATCCGTACCGAACGGTTTCGCAAACTCCATCAGGCTTATCCCAAACTGCCCCTTTACGTTTTTGGTTCAATCATGCGAACGCCAAAATCCGGAGAGGCATCCGGCCGTGAGGAGCCGGATTATTATCGAAGCTATGGTTCCGATATTTTCCGTTACACGGTGTTAAAGGATAAAGAAGAACTAACGGGGCTTACCAAGCGGGAGCAGAAAGAAGCTGCCTTTTTGCAGAAATTGATTCCCTCAGCCGATTTAAAGGATTGGCTGGGGCGCCGGAAGAAAAACTATTCGATTAATGAAAAACTCATCCGGATGGCTCGGGAGGATACCTTCAATTATCTGATTTTGGGCCGGGATGACAATGCTCCCTATTCCCAGACCCATAAGGAAAGCCGTCATTTGATTGCCGAGAGTCAGGACCTTGATAAGGCCCGGTTCCAGATTATGGCGGGCATTGACGAAATGGGAATGCTGCTGATTTCGCGAGCGGTGAATATCGCCCACGGGGAAATGCCGTCGGTTTATGTGAAATACAACTGGGGGCGGGGGGCCAATACCGTTCCTGCCTATTCCGATGAGAAAATCAGTGATTCCATCCGTTCGGCTGTAACAGCGGCTTATGGAAGTATAATAACGGACCCGGCCAAGGCTGACTTGGTGTTGATGGTCAATACCGATACCCAGGGCAAGACCTACGAGGCCAATGATCCGTCTAATGACAGTGTTTCTGCGCGCCACAGTTCGGTTTATTTTGCGGAACTGGTCAAGGAGTATGTGGAAAAGGGCTATCCGGTGGGGATTGCCGATATCCTCTACGCTAACGGTGCGGATAATGCCCTGATGGAAGAGCTCAAAAATCGTGACCTGCTTTTTAAAATCCGGGCGTATGCCGGATGGAATACGGCGACGAACAGTACCGGCTTTGTCATCGGTGCGGGGATATTGACCAAGTACATGAAGGCCGAGGATATCGATGAATTGCTTCTGACCCGTTATTTGGATGATTGGGTGTATCAGAGCAATATCCGCAATACGGTGCAGCGCCAGCTTAGCTGGCTTCGCGGCGAAGGCTACTATGGCAGCCTCGATGAGAAGCGCAAGGCGGTGGGCGTTCGTACCAGTCAGATGATTTCCCGGTTCGCCGAGAAGAATCTGCCAAAGTTCAAGAGCCTGGAAGAGATACAGGTGACCTTCCCTTGGAACCGCATGTTTGAAGCAGACATTGAACGCAGTGAACATAAAGAAATTCACTTCTTCCAGAATACGGTGCAGCCCGTTAAATCTGACGTAAAAAAACGCAAAAAAAAGGCATCACTTCGATAAGGTTCGAAGTGATGCCTTATTTATTTCAGCAACGAATCAACCGTTGTTCTTTTCCGCGTTACGAGCTACCTGGGCGCATACCGTTACAATACGATCCATAAAATCATATTCCATGGAACTTTCTTCCCAAGCGGCACGGAACTCAAGACTATCGATTTCCTGACCGAGGACTTTTGCCAAGTCGCGCATTATGTTTCCCTCCTGTTATTGTATTTGTAAGTTCCTATTAGTACCAACTCACAAGAAACAATTATAACAGGTTTCTATAAAAGCGCAAGGATTTTTTTTCCGTGGCCAATAAAATTTGCGATGGGAAATCAGAAGGGATAGACGTGGATACCGTGGCTGTTGAGCATGGTCAGTGACTCACTGTCAGCCTGGTCATCGGTGTAAACCGCGCTTATTTTATCCAGGGGCAGCAGGGAGACAACGCCGCTGGCTTTGAATTTGGTAGATTCGGTGAGAACGATGACCTGGCTGGCACTTTCGGCCATGGCTCGGGCGGCTTCGGCCCGCATGAGGTCGTTGGACATGAAGCCCTGTTCGTTGAGTCCATCGGTGCCAACAAAGAATTTGTTGACGTAGAAGTCCTTTACGCAATTGCGAATCATCGGACCAACCATAACCTGGGACTCATTCTGGTATTCGCCCCCCAGCAGGATGACATGGGCATTGGGCTGCTTGCGGATGAAATCCGCGATAAATGCCGAGTTGGTAATAATCGTGATATCACGGCGGTTGGCCGTCAGTTCTTCGGCCAGCAGAGCACAACAGCCGCCGGATTCAATCATGACAGTTTCGCCGTTGTGGATGCTCTCCGCCGCACGATGGGCAATGAGGCGTTTGCGCTCATAATTGAAGGAAAGGTGGTTGGCGATATCGTCGCTGGAAGTCATGGCCGCATAGCCGTGTTCACGGCGCAGGAGTCCCTTGTGTTCCAAGAGATTTAAATCTTTGCGGACAGTTACCTCGGATACGTCAAGTGCTTTGGCTAGTTCGGTGACGGCAACCCGTTTCTTTTGGTTGACGATGTTCAAAAGTTGAGAGTGTCTCATGTGCATAGTATAATATCCTACCTTTTCCATAAATACTTCCGTTATCTAGATAGATTATAACACAGCTGAACAAGTGGGAAAAGGTTGCATATGGGAAATCATGATAAAGAAAATAGGAAAATAGTCCTTGCGAATGAAGGAGGGTTGTAGTAAAATTAAAAGCAGTTTAGAATGATAAGAAATACGATGAAAATAAATGAGGAGATCCTATGGGAGATATCGTAGGCAGTTTCAGCAATGAGGCACTATGGGGGATAATCATAGTGATGGGGGTAGTCATCCTGTTACTGCTGGGGGAGCTTTTTTATGCGAGGCTTCAGCTTCATTCCCGGCAGGAACGTTATTGGTGGGTGCTGGGCGCATCGGATATGTATATGTTTGAATACGATGCGGTTAATGATGAACTGTTGTTGTCGGAGCATTTTTCGGTGATGTTGGGGGTTCCCAGGCATATCTTCCAGTTTTCGAAGGTGATGGGAAATACCCGAAACCCACAGCTTCGAAGGGGACTTGATAATATTCCGCGCATTTTGGAGGCGGCGGAGAAAGAGCAGAATTTAGAGATTGTCCGGCAGGATGGCAGTACGGGAATTTTCCGGGTTCGCTGCAATTCCTTTAATGACAAGCATGGCAATTTGTGTTCAACAGTGGGCATCCTGATGGATGTTACCCGGGAGGTACAGGAGGAAGAAGCCCTGCGGGCCCGGGCTGAGCTGGACGGGTTGACAGCGGTATACAATTCTGGAACGGTGCGGTTCCTTATTGAGCGCATGCTGAAAGAACGCCCGGACCGGGCAGTAAGCGGCTTTGTTATGCTGGACGTGGACCATTTCAAGGAAATCAATGATACCATGGGGCATATGACGGGGGACCGGGTGCTGCAAAAACTCACCGAAAACCTTCGTTCGTCTATACGTGAAACTGATGTCATAGGACGTTTGGGTGGTGATGAATTCTGCATTTATCTGCCGAAAATTACTGGTTATGATTTTTTGTGTGATTTTTGTGAACGGCTCAATTCCGTGGCGGTCAAAAATTTTGAGGAAGCGGATTTGGGGATGGGGGTTACCATTAGTATCGGCGGGGTGATGGTCCGGAGCCAGGAAGATTTTGCCGATGTTTATGTCAGGGCCGATAAGGTGCTTTACGCAGCTAAGGCACAGGGACGCAATACCAGCTGCGTGGCTGAATAAGAGACGGAAAAAGAGGCTATGAAATTGCAGTTTGCAGGGTAGCAGTACCAAGTTTGTGTTCGAAGCCAATCGCCGGCGGCGGGGGACACAGTACCAACGCTCCACCGGTGACAACCCGCTACAAGAAATTTTTGCCTTTTAATTAAGAGTTGGAAAACAGTTAAACGCGCTTCGCTTGAACGAAACTGCTT
>NZ_JAILKR010000015.1 GCF_024693525.1 Selenomonas sp.
CCGCTAGGGACAGTGCCATAAACGAAGCGTTTGATGTTTTTCGTGAAGAACGAAATTTTTATCCTCACCGTTCGTCGAAAAATTGCTACCGTTCAAGCGAAGCGCGTTTTGCAACTTTTTCGATGCTTAATTAAGGATAAAAATTTCGTTTAGAAAAACATCTCCCGCGTAGTGTTGGCACTGCCCCTAGCGGCGGCGAAGAGCTGCTTCGAATAAGGCTACACTAACCGATAAACTGTAATTTATGAAATCTTATGAGGAGACTTTTTGTGGGTAGGAATTTGACGAAATAGCGTAGAACGTGTATTATGAGAACTTAGAAAAGGATTAGAAAAAATGGAAGGAATCGTGATATCTTACAAGAGGAGTTACTATGAGAAAGGAAAAGAATCGGCAACGCTGTACGAGGAAAGAGAGTTTCTTTATCCTATCGGTAGCCTTCCTGTTCCTGGTGGCAGTAGCGGCTGTGGGTGTATCACAGTTTCCTGTGGGAAGAGAACTGATGGTATCGCAGCATGTAACGGCGGCGGCCTCGTATGATGGCCCTCGGATTGTGGGAGGCGTTGTGCCGGGGGAAACAGTGCGAGCTGAGGAAAAGTCCGGGGAGGATAAAGGAAACGACCCGATATTCTTGAGCTGGGAATTTATCAATGGACTATTTGCCATTATCATCGTGCTGGAGTTTGTCATTTTTCCCATTCTGTTTTGGATGTGGTTCAGTCCGGGCAGCTGTGAATTGGATGAAAACGAAGAGGAGGATTCCGAAGGGGAATCTTTACCGGATAAAAAATAGACCTTGTGGATTTTCGTATCCACAAGGTCTATTTTTGTCTGGCATTATTTTTCTTCGGTGCCGGCAGGGTCTTCCAGCAAGGGATGCTGTCCGAGCATTGTCGTCAGATTGTTGCGGTGGAAACCGTAGGAGAAGCTGGCGAAATCCTGCTCTGGGTTGTAGCGGGCCGATGGTGCATTTAGCAGACCGCAAATCATATCGTAGAGCATGTCATTGGTGAAGTAACGGCTCTGATGCATGCGAAGGGCGTTGGTATGGCTTGGCATGATCTGTTGATAAGATGGCGAGAGGTACGTCCACATGGGGATGCGTACCATGTCGAAACTGAATACATCCGGGTTGTGGGAAATCTCAATGTTTTCGCCATGGTCGGAGAAGTATACCATCGCCTGCAGGTTCAAGTTCTTCTGAGCATAGTCGAAAATCTGTGAAAGAATATAGTCGGTATAGAGAATGCTGTTTGCGTAGGACTGAACGGAAGAAACCGTAGAATCGCCTTCGGCAGTTTCAAACTTATTGAACTCACTGGGGTAGCGGTTGTTGTAGTAAATATGGCTGCCCATGATATGGAGGACAATGAAGTTGTTCTTTGACGGGTCAACCTGGGTCAGATACTGCAGCAGGGCTTCGTCGTATTTGTCCGAGAAGTTATAGGAGTCATCGGTCCATTCTGCGTGGTCGGCTGTCTTAGCCACCAGGGTGATGGCGCTGTCGTACTGGCCATAGCGTCCCTGGTTGCTGAACCACCAGGTTTCATACCCGGCTTTCTTAGCCACATCGACGATGGAGGCGGAGTCGAAGAACTCCTTGCCGTTGTACTGGCTCTGTTCCGTCAGGGCCCGCTGCAGTACCGGAACCGTCTGGGACCAAGAGGAGTAGACGTTGTCGAATTTCAGGAAGTTCGACGAATCGTTAGCGAATTTATCGCTGAGCCATGGCGTATCCTCATAGGGGAACGATGGTGTATAGGCCTTCATATAGTTGCGGGAGGCCGATTCGCCAATGACTACGATGACAGTACCCGGCAGTTTCGTGGGCAGGGTCATATTCCGGTCAATCATCAGACTGTTTAACCGTTCATCATGGCCGACGCTGTATTCCTGGGTTTGGTCTACATAGGAAATGACATCGTTCCAAAGGTCGGCAACGGAAGTCTGCGGCAGATACCAGCCTTCAGCGGCAATCATGGCGATAGTAAGGAAAGACAAGGCTCCCATGCGGCCCGCCGTGGTATCCTCGGCCAGCGTGCGGCGGCCAAATTCTCGATGGCAGTGATAGCAGCCATAAAGGAACAGGGCAAAGCCGGCAAAAATGAGGAGCGTCGGCAGCAGGCCAAGATTTGACTGGATGAAGTCAATGCTTTCCCGATAGTTAGTCAAATACAGCGCCATAAGAGACGCTGGGGAGAGACAATGCCAAAAGAGGCAGTAATAGGTAATCTGGATAAAAGGAATGACAAGGCAGAGAAAATTCAGCACGGACATAAAAGCCGCAGTGATTTTTTCATATCCCAGCCGGAACAATGCCCCCTCCAAAGCCATGAGGAGAACAAAGCCAGCGGTACCGACCACAAAGTCAAAACAGATTTTTGACTGGTACCAAACGGAATGGTAGGTCCACTGGTACAGCAAGGGAAAGGTGATACACCAGATCACACCGGTCAGCAGGTTTGGCAGGGCAGCTTTGCTGAAGATACTGACTCTAGTGCCGTATTGTACGAGGACTAGGGCGGCAAGTACCGGAATTAGGATGGGCATAAAGTATTTGGCACCCATATCCTGGCCGAAGTCAATATAGGCTGCAATCAAGCAGACAAAATAGGCGGCAGCAGCCGCCAACCAGCGGATAAATCTGTCCTGGTTCATCGAAATATGTTTCATAGCGTGGTTATCTTCCTTCTACTATATTAATAAAAAGTAAAAACTAATGATAATTCTACATGAAATAGAGTATTTCGTCAATTTGGCCTTTTCTTGACTTTTGAATGGGGAGTAAGTAAAATTGACGATAGAAAGAGCAAAGTGAGGATTTGTCATGGAAAAGCTAGATTCGTTACGCTTGGAAGATCAGCTATGCTTCCCGCTCTATGCCTGCTCTCGCGAGATTATTAAGATATACCGTCCCCATATGGACAAACTGGGGCTCACGTATACGCAATACATTACGATGGTCGTTTTGTGGGAAGATGGCAGAATAAGTGTTAAAGAGTTGGGAAAGAAACTCCATCTTGATTCTGGCACACTTACGCCACTGCTGAAGAAACTGGAAAACAAGGGGTATTTGAAGCGGGAGCGTTCCCGGCAGGATGAACGTGTCGTTATCGCCTGCCTCACGGATGAGGGCCGGAAGCTGCGGCAGATAGCTGCAGATGTTCCTCGGGCAATGCACGAACAAACGGCAGCGTTTGGGCAAAGTGATGCCAAGGAACTTTATGGATTGCTATATAAGCTGATGGCTTTTTTGGAAAATCTCAACAGCGAGGAAAATAAAAAATAAAAAATACCGATTGGAGTAGGAGCAGCAGGGGCTCCTGCTCTTTTTGGTATCATTTATGACCGGATTTGGGAGATTTGGTCATTGCCATCTGAGAGGTTCTTTGGTACAATATATACCGTTACGACAATATTAAACCACAATATATAGGGGGAGGCGTCAAGGAATACCGCATATATGGGAGCGGTATCCGAGTAGTCTATGAACTTAAAAACAGTTACGAAACGTTCTGGCCATACCGTGGCCTATAATCGTGAAAAGATTTTCAATGCCATTGCCGGTGCCAACGTGGATGGTGGCAATAAAATGACCGACAAGGATATCGATGAGGTAACCAGTCAGGTCGAATGGGATATCCAGGACCGCGAAAATGTCAGCGTGGAGGAAATCCAGGACATCGTTGAGCAGGAGCTCATGAAATACGATTTCTATGATGTGGCGAAAAAGTATATCACCTATCGCCAGAAGCATGCGGAGCGCCGTGCCGCGCAGAAACATTTGATGAATTCCTATCGGGATATTTTCTTTGCCGATTCGGTGGACGTTGACCTCAAGCGCGATAACGCGAATATCAACACCGATGCCTCCATGGGTATCATGCTGAAACTCGGTGCGGAAGGTTCGAAGCACTTTGTGGACAACTATGTGCTGACGGATGAATTCCGTGAGGCAGACAAAGAGAACTGGATTCACATCCATGATAAGGATTTCTCCCTTATTACCTTTAACTGCTGTCAGATTGATCTGTTGAAGCTGTTCCATGGCGGTTTTTCCACGGGCCATGGTTTCCTGCGTGAGCCAAACTCCATCCGTGCTTATGCCAGCCTGGCCTGCATCGCGATTCAGAGCAACCAGAATGACATGTTCGGCGGCCAGTCCATCAATGCCTTTGACTATGCTATGGCCGAAGGCGTCCGCAAGTCCTTCCGCAAAGCAGTGATTGACGAGGCTTACAAAGCTCTGCGCTATCAGCTGGCCCAGGATATCGGCAGTGAAAGCGAGTTCAAACAGGAATTCAAAAAGGTGATGGCCTTTGATTCCTGCCGCTATACGGAAACCATGGAGAATGAGGGAGCACAGCGTTCCATTGCCGCTATCAAGACGGCAGTGACAACTCTGCTGGCAGAAGTCTATCACAAAGAACTGGCAGACCTTGACCGAATCGTTTCGGTCATTTATCAGCTGGCCTGCGAAGATGTGGTGGAAGAGACGCATCAGGCCATGGAGGCACTCATCCACAACTTCAATACCCTGCACAGCCGTGCCGGTGCCCAGGTTCCCTTCAGCTCCATTAACTACGGTATGGATACGTCGCCGGAAGGCCGTCTGGCTGTCCGGGAAGTGTTAAATGCCATCTGGTCGGGACTGGGCAATGGCGAAACGCCGATATTCCCTATTTCGGTATTCCAGCTCAAGGCTGGTGTCAACTACAATCCGGAAGACCCGAACTATGACCTGTTCCTGCAGGCCTGCAAGACCAGTGCTAAGCGCCTATTCCCGAACTTCGTCAACATCGATGCGCCGTACAATCTGCAGTATTACAAACCGGGGGATTACAACAGCGTGGTGGCAACGATGGGCTGCCGCACCCGCGTTATGAGCAACATCAATGGCCCGGAGGAATCCGGCAGCCGTGGCAACTTTGCCTTCACGACCATCAACCTGCCGAAGCTGGCCTTGGAGTCGAAGGGCGACATGGATAAATTCTGGCAGCTGTTTGACAAATATATCCAGATAAGCCATGATTATCTGCTGGAGCGCCTGCATGTCATCGAACAGAAACACGTCTATAACTACCCGTTCCTCATGGGCCAGGGGGTTTGGATGGACAGCGACAAATTGTCCAATGATGACAGCATCAAGGATGTTCTTAAGCATGCGTCCTATTCCATTGGTTTCTGCGGCCTGGCCGAGTGCCTTAAAGCGCTTACGGGCAAGCATCACGGCGAAAGCGCTGAGGCGCAGGAACTGGGCCTTAAGATTGTCGGGCACCTGCGGGCGGCAACGGATAAATATACGGAAGATGAGCATATGAACTGGTCGACGTTTGGCACGCCGGCAGAATCAACGGCAGGCCAGTTCCAGCGCAGCAACCGCAAGAAATACGGCGTCATTGAGGGCGTTACGGACCGCGACTACATGACGAACTCCAGTCATGTCCCGGTATACTATCCGATAAAAGCCATCGATAAAATCCGTATTGAGGCACCGTACCACGCCCTTGAAAATGCTGGACATATTGCCTACATCGAGATGGATGGCGATCCGACCAAAAACGTCAAAGCATTTGAGAATGTAGTCCGTGCTATGCACGACGCCGATATGGGTTACTTTTCCATCAACCATCCGGTTGACCGTGACCCAGTATGCGGCTACACCGGCATCATCGAAAACGAATGCCCCCATTGCCATCGTAAAGAAGTTGGCACCGGCCGCTTCACGATAAAACGCATGAAGTAAATAAAAAAGCTCCTTATGAGAATAAAACCTCCCCCTATGAGTGACAGTAAAAATGTCATCATAGGGGGAGGTTTTTACGTCCGCTTGATCACCTGGGAGTAGTGGCTATTTTATCAAAACTTTGTTCGCATTTTTTGAGGAATTTACAATGTTTTTGTCGAATTATGAAAATATAACATAAATTTTGCGAATGTAGGGAAGGTAGCGTCAATATGAAGGAACGGAGATTAAAGACAGCAGTGGCAACATGGTTGACAGCGGGAGTGTTTATCGTGCAACCACCGATAGGATTAGCCGCAGCTATAGAGGCAGATCAAAAAGCACCGATGGCAAATCGTCCAATGGTTATGGAGACGTCTAATCATTTGCCCTTAGTAAATATAACGACGCCAACGCCTGGTGGGGTGTCGCGAAATTTATATAGTATGTTTGATATCCCCAAAAGTGGTGTCGTCTTAAATAATGCAACAACTATGACGAATACTAAACTAGCAGGCTGGATTAACAAAAATCCATTTCTGTTAGGTGGAGCGGCAAAGATTATTGTCAATGAGGTAACAAGTCTCCGGCCGACAAATATCAAGGGCTTTTTAGAAGTAGCAGGGAACAAGGCCAGTGTAGTTATAGCTAATCCAAATGGCATTACCGTAAATGGAGGGGGATTCATTAATACAGGAAGTGCGTTGTTGACAACAGGAAAGTCACAGTATGATGGTATTGGTAATTTGCAGGACATTCGCGTATCGCAGGGGAATGTGGTAGTGGATGGGAATGGACTCAACGGTCGTGAGGCCGATAGTGTGAGTATTTATGCGCGGGCGGCTGAGATAAATGCAGGTTTGTGGGCTGATTATCTGAAAGTAGTGACTGGCAGTAATTCTATAAACATGAATACAGGTGAGATTGTACCTATAGCTGCTGAGGGGAAGAAACCGGAAGTTTCCTTGGATATTGCATCTATAGGTGGAATGTATGCCGGCGTTATCTCATTAGTGGGGACGGAAAAGGGATTAGGCGTTAATTTGAAGGGGACAATTGCAGCTTCGCAAGTATTGTCCATAGATACCGATGGAACGTTGCATGTTGCAGGCACGGGATGTAGTGAAGGCAATACAGAAATAAAGGCTGATGTAGTAGATAATCAAGGTGTGATAACGGCTAATAAAGGGCTGTTGGTGCAAGGAAGAAAAATTGAAAATCATGAAGGCGGTAAGCTTGCTGGTGATGTCATCACATTGAAAAGCCAGTCTCTAAATAATCTTCGGAATGAGGAAAAAGAGCATCATTTGCAAGAAGAACAACGAAAGTTGGAAGAAAAACAAAAAGAATTAGAGGATGCGTATGCACAGGATGTAACGGTATATACGAATGATGCGCAAATCACAGCGTATGAAAAGGATATTAAAGCCGCAACGGTAAATTATGATGAACAGTTGGCAAAAGTTAAAGAAGCACGAAGAGAACTAGAGGAGCATTCTGCGGGAATTATTCAGGCTGAAAAGTCCTTAAATATTGAGGCAGATGCGGTACGTAATTCGGCAGGAGCATCAATGACCAGTAATAACGAGATTAATATACAGGGAAAGTCTGTGCTCAATCGTGGTGCGTTGATACTAGCTGAGGAAAGTGTCAAGATTCATGCTGATGAGATTCAAAATAAAAATGAAACATTTTCTATGAGAAGAGAGGCATCAGAATTACAGAAAAATCCACGGCGTATCCGTATTGACCAAGGGGGACATAGAGAGCAGGGAAAGGTTTTTGATGCGGAAGAATTCCAAAACTTGGATAGCGGCTATGGCGCAAGCCACAAAAATGTTTCAGGAGCGATTCATGATTATACAATAATCGATAGCAGTTCACAGACTTCAGAGGATAAAGTAACGCTAAATCAGCCTGCAAAGCTCGCAGCAGGGAAGGACATGACATTGCAGGGGAATGTTCAGAATGATAATAGCTGGCTGACAGCAACGGATACAATTACGATAAAAGGAAATTTCAAACAAGAGGGAGCACAAAAGCAAGTGCGTACCGTAACTTTTGGGACAACACAGGGGAGTTATACGTATAAGCGAAAATTCCCGCATAAATCCAGGCGGAGAGGGTATGGTGCTGTGACTTTTATGACGCCGCAGATAGAATTGTCTGAACCGTCAGGGATTACAATGCCCGATGTAGAAAAAGCACATGAAGAAATTGAAAAAGCCATTGATCCGTTTCAGTTGAAACGGGTTACAGCAGAATATGTGCCGGAAAAACGACAACGTTATACGGATAAAAAAGAAGTTCTGTCATCTGAGTATATGAAAAAAGAGCGCCTTTATGACCCGCAGCGCATTGCCGGAGAAATAGCAAGTGTTTCAGACGCGCGTCACTTAGATGGTGTTACGGGAATGGTGCAGGCAAAGAATATTTACATCGTAGGAGATGAAATTGAAAATAATGGTGCTATTGTCGCGGAAAATGCAACGATGCAGGGCGTAAATATACAGCATCATGGTGTCATGACAGGAAATACTTTGCAGTTGGATGCGAAAGGAAATTTAACCATTACGGGCAAAATTGATGGAGACAAGCGCGTTAGCCTGTCTGGTCGTGATGTGACAATCAAGAGTATGGTATCACAATACAAAAATCAAGATACACTCAATCAGATTGCGGCAATAGGTGTTGAGGAGGAGAATGGAGAACTTTCGATAAAAGCGGAAAAGGATATAAAAATCCAAGGGGCAGCTTTAAATTCGATGGGAACTACTCAGCTTGAAGCAGGGAAGGACATTACCCTTGTTACGCAGAACCTTCATAGTCAGAAAGATATGACCGTTGATTCAGATAATTATTTGCGCACTAGTCGGGATAAGGTGTTATCCACCCAGATACAGGCGCAGGGGGATATCGTGATTGATGCAGGTCAGGATATGACGGCTGATGCTTCATATTTGGGAAGTCAAAATGGGAATATTACTATCAGGGCTGGTAAGGGAATAAATTTACAGGCTGGTAAAGATAAAAGTCATGACCAGTATAGTTTGCAACATAAGGAAAATGGTTTGCTATCTAGAACGAAAACGTTAACGAGAAGTGATAGTGAACAGGAAAATGTCGTAGGGACAAGTCTAAGTGGAAAAAATGTGATGCTGGATTCTACGGGCTCGATTCAGACAGAGGCAACACAAATCGCTGCGGATCAGAATATTAGATTTGAGGCAAAAGAAATAAAAATAGATGCAGCAGCTCAAAAGAACCGCGAACAATATGAAAAACAAGTCACCAACGCAGGGCTGATGACAAATGGTCTGGGTATCATGGTTGGCAAGCAGAAGAGAAAAGATGAAGATGACGATAGGTATATAACTCAGCAAGGAACGGCAATTGCTACAAACGGGAAAGTAACAATTAAGGCCTCTAAACAGGCAACAATCACCAGTAGTGATATTGTAGCTGCCGAGGGGATTGATATCAGTGCTCCAGAAGTGACAATAAATGGTCGGGAAAATATTGAAGAGCATATGCGGAGACACGAAGAAAGCAAGACTGGTATCACCGTAGGCTTAGGTGGCAATAGCTATCGAGCGATAGAATCTGTAAATCGACCGATACAACGTGCAAACAATGTAAAAGATGATCGGCTCAAGGGACTATATGCATGGCGTGCAGCACGAGAACTCAAAAAGCATGGAGAGACATTAAAAAATGTTGCTAAGGGTAAGTTGGACATAGGCGTTACTATCGGTGTGGGAAGCAGTCATAGTGAAAGTAAAACTACTACCAAAAGCCAGGAATATGTCGGTAGTAATATCGAAAGCCAAGAAAATGTAAATCTCAAAGCTACAGAAAGAGATTTATCAATTATCGGAAGCTTGGTAACAGGCAAGGATATAAATCTGGATGCGAAAGAAAATCTAAAATTACAAGCGGGTGAGAATCGTACTCATACAGAAGTAGTTGAAAAAAGTCAAAGTGGCGGCTTGAGTATAGATTATTCGTTATCGGGAAAAACATGGGGGAATGGTCTAAATGTCAACTATGGGGAATCGGAGTTACGAGGAAATGGATACCAAATCACCTATACAGGCACGGAGATAAGCGCAGAAGGCGCCCTAAATACCAAATCTGGCAGGGATACAACGATAATTGGTTCAACTGCCAGTGGAAATAAAGTAGAAATGGTTGTTGGTGGAAATCTGGCTCTCGAAACGTTGCAGGATATTGATAATTATCAAGAGCAAAGTCATACAAAGGGCTTTAGCAGTGATATTGTAAACGGATTTCGTCCAGATATTGGAATCAATGGGAGTCGTGGGAAAATAGAATCGGAATATCAAAGCACTACTGAGCAAACAGGGATTTATGCAGGAAAAGAAGGATTCCAAATCAATACCGTAGGGAATACAGATTTAAAGGGATCAGTTATCGCAAGTGAGTCCGCTGCTGACAAGAACAAGTTAAGTACGGGAACGCTTAGTTGGGAAAATGTAGAAAATAAAGAAGAATATAAGGCAAAAGGAATTGGTTTTTCGTATCATAAGTATGGTGACTTTGATAAGAAAACACGCGCAGAAAAAGATGAACTCTATAAAACAATAGGACTTACGCCAAATTTGTCGATGCCAGCACAAGGGAAAGCTAAGAATATCAGCAAATCTGCAATTGCAAAAGGTGAAATTGCAACTCGAGACAAAAACCAAGATATTAATAGCTTGAGTCGTGATACACAAAATGCGTTATCAAAGTTGGATAAAATATTCGATAAGAGTACTATACAGGAAAGACAAGAGCTGGCTAGAATATTTGGAGAAGAAGCGTACCGGTTGTCGCATAACATGAAAGACGATGGAAGCGGGAGGAAAATTGCGGTTCATGCGGCTATAGGCGGAATAATGAGTCAAATAACAGGGGGAGGATTCACTTCAGGTGCAACTGGTGCAGGTGTTAATGAGGCTGTAATAAAAGAATTGGGGAAAATAAAAGATCCGGGAACAATACAGGTTTTGAGTGGTATAATAGGTGCTGTAACAGCTAAGATAGTAAAAGCTCAAAGTGAAGCTGGCGCTGTAACAGCTATAAGCGGAACAAAAAATAATTTTGAAGCAGTTCTTCCAGAATTGAAAAGTATATTATCTTTAGTTGGATGTTATTTAATATTAGAGAATGGCAAAAATATAATAACAGACAAAGTGGGAAATATGATAGCTGAAATACAGGATGATGGAGAAATTGTATTCGAAAAGGGCAGTGAATGGTTAGAAGACTATCTTTTTGAAAAAAATAAAGATGGTCTAAATAATACGACAGAATTTTCGAATAGTTCGATATCTGAGAGTGGGAGCAAAGATACAGAGAAGAGTATATCTTTCCAAGACTCGTTGGGACATAAGTGGTTTATAGAACCAAACTATGAGCGTGCTGTTCCTAGAGATACCAGTTATTTAGATTTTATAAACAGGCAGAATGCTACAATTATACAGGATGTGGAAGATTATAAACAAAAGATAGTAAAATATTATGAAGAACAGAATAAATATTTGGAAGCAGATAAGGCAAAACGAGATAAGTGGTTAGAAGCTTACAATAGAGAAAATAGTGAAAAATGGCGCCGTAGAGAAGATTGTGGGAATAATATAATACCGAAATTGCCGCCGATATCGCTAAAAATTAATGAAGATGGAATTATCGTATTCAAAATAACTTTAGGACAAGCATTAGATTTATTAAATAAAGATTCGGTTGATAATACTAAAAGTAAATGGAGAACCATAAATAAGGAAAAAACAGGAGGGATTGAACAGGCAAATAAAGATTTTGATAAGCTTAAATTAAAGGATGTAAAAGATATTTATACTCAAGACTATGGGAAAGGAAAAGTTGGGAAATTGGATGAAGGACATAATGTAACGGTTAGAGAAGGTAGCAAGACAGGAGGTCCTACAATTGAAATACAAAAGGGAAAGAAAAGATATAAATATAGATATAAAAAATGAAGTGTTAAGAGGTGAAATAAAAGCAATACTTTCTCCGATGATTGGGTTAGAACAAAATGTTGTTGAATTGATGACTAAAGAGAACGGATTGAAAGTGATGGTAGAAGGTGAAGAAAAAGCTGTATATTTTTACTTTGAGAATGTTAGTGAATATATTGTTGTTGATAGATTTGGGGTTTTTTATACTACATACAATGAGTCGTTTAGATATTATTACCAAGAAGAATTTAACAATATATTATATAGTGTAAAAAAAAATAATGGGGAAAGTGCATTTTTAGTTGTTACAGAAAATTATTTTATTGAAATTACAGCAGATAATTGGGAGTTGTGTGAACGTATGTGATGGTGGAGTGATTTTTGTGCGTATACATTTTGTCTTATGATGATGCCTTTATAGAAAAAATTAATAATAAAATGGTGTTAGTATGAAAAAACTTGTTAGTGTAATAAAAGGAAAGTATAAGTTACAAATTCAATTGAATGAATTTGATCGAGATGATACTGGGCTGAATGTAAAAATGATAGGTGATGAAATAATCTATGATATAAGTTTTGGATATATATCAGGTTTCTTTGAAAAGAAAATAAAGCTAAATATAGAACCTGGCATATATTTATACAATAAGAATAATCTTTTTTTAGAAACTATGAAAGAATGGAAAAAAGCAATTTATGATGAAAATCAAAAACAATATATTATAGTCGGTGAAAATTCGTTTTTGCTTGTGTTATCAGAATGGAAAGTTGAAATAAATAAAGTTATTAATAGAAGGAAAATGGAGTAAAAAGTGAGAGCCTTAAAACAATTAATAGGAATTATATGTAGTATAGGATATATCGTAAATGTTCAGTTTGTTGATGCAGCGCCAAATGACAACCTGCAAGATTCACGATTGCAGGCGCAGGATAGGCAGAATCGTTTAGAGCAGTCTAGAGTACAGCTGGACGCGGATGCGTCTGGAACTTTGAACAATGGAGTTTCTACTGCAGGAGATGCTGTTTGTTTCCCTATACGGACAGTAAAGATTATAAATCAGATGGATAAGTTCGTTTGGTTGGAACAGTACTTGCGCAAATATGTCGGTAAAGATTATTCATTGTCGGGAATCAACCAATTGGTAAATGATATAAACAGAGTTCTGGTTCGGCGCGGATTTGCCACTACGCGTGTGGTGGTACCGGAGCAGAACATTGCTCAGGGAACCTTACTGTTGGTATTAGAGGAAGGTCGTATTGGCAAAGTGACAGCTCGTGCAGGAGCAAAGAATGTATATTGGAAGTCAGCATTTCCATTCAGAGAAGGGGATATTCTAAACATTCGCAATATTGAGCAAGGCATAGAGCAGATGAAAAGGCTTCCAAATCAAGAGGTAAAAGTTAAGTTGATTCCATCAGAGCAACAGGGCTATACCGATATTTCTTTAGAGGTGAAACGGGGAAGAAATATCTATGGTTCTATTGCTTTTGATGATTCTGGACTTGAGAGTACCGGAAAATATCAATGGTTTGGCAATCTAGCTTGGGATAATCTTTTGAATCAGCAGGATACTTTGCGGATAGGGATAAATTTAGATGGCACGCATTCGGGTTATGAAAAGGGAACGCGTGAGCAGGATGTGTTCTATTCGATTCCCTATGGGAGAAGTACGTTCTTAGTTGCTTATCAGCAATCGAAATACCATCAACAGATGCAAATGGAGCCAGTTGCGTTTCAGAATGCGGGAAAGTCGGATTTGACAAAGTTTACCTGGGATTATGTACTTCATCGGACAGGAAGTATGAAAAATAGTATGGATGTCAGCATACGTAAGCGTAATTCGCATAGCTATATTAATGATATGGAAATTCCTGTTCAAGCACTCCATGCTACTGCTATGGAAGTCGGTTATGCGGAACGCTTGTATCTGGGGCAGGCTATGGCATATTTTCGATTAGGACATCGATTTGGGGTAGATTGGTTAGGGGCACAACAGGATTATTCTTATGATGGAGCTCCTAGTACGAAATATAATATGTGGTTATTGGATGCTGATTTTCGTCAACCGTTTGAACTAGGGCATCGGTCAGCGGTATTTACAACTTCTTTTCATGGACAGTGGACAATGGATGATAGACCCCTTTATGGTGTAGATAGGATAAGCATGGGAAATCGTTACACAGTAAGGGGATTTAGTGGCAAATACACTCTTATGGCGGGGAATGGTTGGTTTTTACGTAATGAAGTGGCGAACCAATTGCCACGTTGTAATAGCCAATTATATCTAGGGGCTGATGTCGGTAGTGTTTATGGAGATGGGAGTGAGGAATATCAGGGACATGCATTAGTGGGATGTGTTTTAGGCTTGCGTGGTAATTGGGGAAAAGATATTCGTTATGATACATTCGTATCAAAACCTTTGCGAAAACCGGTTGGTTTTGATACGTCGAAAGTAACCGGAGGAATAAGTCTGGTCTGTAGCATATAGAATTATTTTATGGGGAGACGCAGTCCTTTTTGCAGGTAATTCCGCTGCAGTTCGAAGATGCATTGGATGAGTTTGTCCTGCTGGCGCAGGTCTAGGCTGTCTTCGAAGGAGGCGCCGATGTGGAAGACCGTTCCCGAAAATACTTCAACCTTGGTGCAGCGTTCTATCCGGGCTTCGGTGTGCAGGGTTCCGTATAGTGGGAGATTGGGAATGGTGACGACGATTTTTTCGTGCAGGAGCACTTCTTCGGTATGGGCAAAGCAGATGCCGCCGCCGCTGATATCAACGAGGGTTGCATCAATTGTATCCTGCATGCTGCCATGGGCCCCGGGCAGTTTTATCTGAATGGGAAGAGCCATGGGCACGCGGACGAAACGGCGCATTTGGACACGGTCCACGGTAGCAGGCTTTTCGATGAACCAGTTTTTCTCGGCCAGGGTAGAACTGCTGCGGAAATTGGCAACAAAGCGATAGACGCAGCCATTGCCTGTAACCGAACATTGGAGTTCGGCATTGGCAAGGGGTGTGGACAAGAAGGTTTGGGGCGAAACATCAAGGGTGATGGATAGGAAGCGATGGGCGATTTCGTTTATCGTTCCTCGGATATCGATAGATGCGTCGGTGATATGTATGGTCTGGCCTTCACGCAGGACTGCTTCGGAAGATTTGCTCTCCGTCGTCATAGGCGGCATCCTTTCTGTTTTGTCGTTATTGCAATTGGTTTTATGGTAGCAAAGTCCTATTGCAGTGTCAAGAAAAAAGCCTGTCTCCGAATCGGAGACAGGCTTTTCGTTGATGGGCAGTTTTTACCACGCCATATTCAGCAGATTCCCAATCATGTTGTACTGCACGTTGGCAGTCAGGACTTTCGGGTTGGTGTAGGCTGATGCAAGGTTCAGCTCACTTCCGAGCATGGTCTTCATCGAAGGGAAGGCCTTGTCCTGCTGGGCAAGGGCAAAATCGGCATGATGGCTTGCTTTGCCAGCAAGGCCGTTTTTACCCAAGGCGTTTTCGACGCGGCTGCCATTTTCGGTAAGAGCTTTGGCAAGTTTGTCTTCATCGACAGATAGTTCGCCAGTCTTGCTGTCCACGTTAATTCCAACCTGTTTGTAGATGTCGGAACGGTAGGTGGTATCCGCAAAGGTGTTGGCGATGGATTTCATGCGTTTGCTCACACTGCTGTAATCGTTCGTAGTTCCCAGGGCATCGTTGTAGTCGGATACAAGCTGCTTGATGTCTTTGATGGCACCTTTGAGCGCGTCGCTGTACGTTTTCGTACCATCTTCGGCAGTTTTGATGTCATCCTGGCTGAACTTCGAAGTGTCCAGTTTTGCAACATTATCAGCGGAGCTTTTCAGGTCACTCATGGTGGCCGAAAATTCCGTCTGGTAGACCTTCCGCGCTTCGTTGTACGAGTTGACCAGCTCCGTGGCACTGGAGCTGATGCCGTAAATCGTACTGAGACCCGAAAGACTTGACGAAGAGCTGGCAGAAGCCGTGTAGCTTGACCAAAGATTCGTCAGGGAATCCTGTGCGGCATTGGTTTTCTTCTGCGGACTGTAGGCAGAGGAAAATGTGGACACAAGATTGCTGTTGGCCGATGTGGTGCTGGCAGTGTTACCTGAAGCCATTTTATACATGGTGTAGGTGTTGTTAGCCAGCGAAGAAATCGTGGTCATGGTAAAACCTCCTTTCATCAAGAATGTGGGGAGAAAATATTATCCCTAATGGTATATCGATGGTTTGTGATGAAAAGATAAGAGGATTTTTTTAATGATGAAATTTTCTGTCTTTACGGTTCCCTCGTGAATTATACGGATAAGCTATGTTTATAAAGGGGAATAAAACCAATAAATTTTAAACAAGGATTGTGTTTTCAGAAAATATTTACTTTGGAAAAATCTGGTGGAAATTGTTTTACTTATAGGGACAAAACGTGTAGAATAAGAACTGTCAGAGGGATTGTTCCCTCAATTAGTTCAGGCCGTGAACAGGGTGCCACAGCGACACCGGGAAACCGGTGGCAGCCTGTTTGATAGTAATATGGAGTAAAAAGAATAGGTGGGGATTTACAACATGTTAAAGAAGACGAAAATCATCTGCACGCAGGGACCATCCACGGAGAAACCGGGCGTTATCGATGCGCTGATTGAGAATGGTATGAACCTGGCTCGTTTCAACTTCTCTCATGGTGATCATGAGGAACATCTGAACCGTATCAACATGGTACGCGAGGCTGCTAAGAAGGCTGGCAAGGTTATCTCCCTCGTTCTGGATACGAAAGGTCCGGAGATGCGTCTGGGCGAGTTCAAAGACGGTAAAGTCATGCTCGAGAAGGGCAACAAATTCACGCTGACCTATGAAGATATTCCGGGCGATGAGACTCACGTTTCTGTCAACCACAAGGGTCTCTATACGGAAGTAAAACCGGGCGACACGCTGCTGCTGTCCGATGGTCTCGTAGCACTCAAAGTCGATGAGATCAAAGGCAAAGATATCGTTACGACGATTCAGAACAGCGGTAAAATGAGCACGCGTAAGCGCGTTGCTGCACCGGGCGTATCCCTGGGCCTGCCGCCGATTTCCGAGCAGGATGAGAAGGATATTATCTTCGGCTGCGAGCAGGATATGGATTTCGTTGCCGCTTCCTTCATTCAGCGTCCGGCTGACGTTCTGGCTATTCGCAAGCTCATCGAAGAGCATAACGGCCACATGGAAATCATCCCGAAAATCGAGAACCTTGAAGGTGTCAAGAACTTCGACGAGATTCTGGAAGTTTCCGATGGTATCATGGTTGCCCGCGGTGACCTGGGCGTTGAGGTTCCGGCTGAGGATGTTCCGCTGATTCAGAAAGAAATCATCCGCAAGTGCAACAAGGCTGGCAAACCGGTTATCGTTGCTACGCAGATGCTCGATTCCATGGAGCGTAACCCGCGTCCGACCCGTGCAGAGGTTTCCGATGTTGGTAACGCTATCCTCGATGGTACGGATGCCATCATGCTGTCCGGTGAGACGGCTTCCGGTGACTACCCGGTTGAGGCAGTTGCTACGATGAACCGCATCGCTTGCCGTATCGAGTCCGCTCTGGAGTACAAAGACCTCTTCATCGAGCGCGGCTTCGAGCATCTCCAGTCCCGTACGCGTGCAGTCGCTCATGCTACGGTACAGATGGCTTATGAGCTCGATGCTCCGGCAATCATCACGCCGACCGAGAGCGGTTACACGACGAAAGTCGTATCCAAGTATCGCCCGAAAGCAGCTATCGTTGCTTACACGCCGAGCGAGAAAGTTGTCCGTCAGCTGAACCTGCGTTGGGGTGTATATCCAATCCTGGGCGCAGAGTGGAACGATGTTGACGAGATGCTCAGCAACGCTACCTCCGCCGCTGTTAAGAATGAGTACGTAAAACGCGGCGACACGACGATTGTTACCTCTGGTATCAAAGTTGACAGCAGCGCTGCTGTTGGCAAGAACACGAACTCCATCCGTGTTTACGCTATCTGATAAGTTCATCAGGCTTTTCAAGAGCTTCCCTGAGGGGAAGCTCTTTTGTTTTTGTCGGCTTTTTCTTGCGGAGGGGAGCTACTCTATGGTAGAATAATAGGGAAACTGTAATTAAAGGGAGGCTTACATACATGTTGCTTACCGTTTTGATGATATTAGATGCATTGGTAGCAATTATCCTCATCGCGTCGGTGCTTGGGCAAGAGGCAAAATCCTCGGGCATGGGCGGCATGGGCGGCGGTGCGGATACCGTATTTTCGAGCAAGGCTCGTGGTATGGATGCATTGCTGGCACGCGTGACCGTGGTCTTTGCGATTCTGTTCGCGGTTATCACGATTGTGATTGCCCGCATGACCAACTAATACGAGAAAGCGTTCCCTGTTCTGCAGTATCAGAGCGGGGTTTTTTCTTTATGGATTCGAGGGGGCGAGAGGATGATTTTGCCAGGGGCGGAACCTTTTTTCCTGCCGGGAGGGCCAAAGGGGGTTCTGCTGATTCATGGCTTTACGGGACTTCCAGCAGAGCTTTTGCTCATGGGGCAGTATCTTCATAAACTTGGGTTTACGGTGCTTGGGGTTCGGTTGGCTGGGCACGGAACCACGGTGGAGGACATGAGCCACATGACCTGGGAAGATTGGATGGATTCGGTACGGGATGGCTATGCTGTGCTGTCTGGGTTCTGTGAATCCATCGATGTTATCGGTCATTCCATGGGAGGACTGTTTTCTTTGCTGCTGTCAACGGAGGAGAAAGTCCGCAAAGTGGTGACGATGGCAGCTCCCATCCAGATTGCCCAAGAGCGTGGCATCAAGTTTTTGCCCCCGCGGGAAGTTTGTAACAATCAGTTCATTCCCAAGGCCCGGCGACGGCTCAAAGGGGTTCCCGAAGCGGTCAATAAGACCTATCGCAAGATGCCCCTCATTGGGGTCCATGAGCTGGTGGATGTGATTGAGGCCACAAAGGGCTGCATTGATAAGGTTTCCGCACCTGTGCTTATCATGCATAGCCACGACGACCATACGGCGGCTCCGTCCAGTGCGGGATATATATACGAACACGTCAAAAGTGAAGACCGCCGTGTTTTTTGGCTGGAAAAGTCCGGCCATCTTCTGCCGGTGGCGGCAGAGCGCGAAAAAGTTTTTGCCGAGGCAGCGGCTTTCCTGCAGTCATCTGACGCGTAAGGGATGACGGGGAAGTGAGAGTGAAGTGCCGCGCGGGCGCTTTAGGAAAAGGGAGAAAAAGAAAGTATATGGATTTAAAAGAACGAATTATTGCGTATATGCGTGAAGATGCCTATAAACCATTGCTGGCCGAGGATTTGGCTGAGGAAATGAACCTCACTTCGGAGGAACTGGTGCAGTTCGATCAGGCCCTGGAAGAACTGGAGCGGGAAGGTGCCATTATCAAGAACCGCAGCGATCTCTACGGTGTGCCGAGCCGCATGCATCTGGTGGTGGGGCGTATCTCGATGACGGCCAAGGGCTTTGGTTTCATCATCCCGGATGTACGCGAATCGGAAGAGGAAACGGACGTATTCGTGCCGGGGCCGGGGATTGGTTCTGCGATGCACGGCGACCGGGTGGTGGCACGGGTCACGCCGTCGGAACAGCCGGGCCGTTCGCGGGAGGGTGAGATTGTCCGCATCCTCGAGCGGGCCAATGAGAAAATCGTTGGTACCTTTGAGAGCAGCAAGACGTTTGGTTTTGTGACACCGGATAATACGAAGCTCACCCAGGATATTTTTGTGCCAAAGAAGTTTTTCCATGGCGCGAAAACTGGCAGCAAGGTTGTCGTCAAGATTACGAAGTGGCCAGATGGACGGCGCAGTGCTGAGGGCGATGTAATCGAGGTGTTAGGTAAAGTCGGCGAGCCTGGGGTCGATGTTCTGTCGGTTATGCGCCAGTATGAGCTGTCGGAGACTTTCCCTGAGGATGTTCAGGCGGCAGCCAATGCGGTGGAGCAGGAGCCGTCGCCAGAGGAATATCGTGGCCGGGCTGATCGTCGTGATCTTCCCATTGTGACGGTGGATGGCGAGGATTCCAAGGATTTGGACGATGGTGTTTATGCCCGCAAGAATGAGGATGGTTCCTTTTTCCTTGGCGTATACATTGCCGATGTCAGCTGGTATGTCCGGGAGAATCAGCCGCTTGACCGTGAGGCCTATGCGCGTGGTACGAGTGTTTATCTGGTTGACCGTGTTATCCCGATGCTCCCGAAAGAGCTTTCCAATGGTATTTGCAGCCTCAATGCTGGCGTTGACCGTTTGTCGATGGCCTGTGAGATGCAGATTTCTCCGGAGGGCGAAATCACGAGCTATGAAATTCTGCCGACGGTTATCCATGTATACCGCCGTTTGACTTATAACATCGTCAATAAAGTATTGGTCAACAAGGAAGAACCCTTCCTGTCGGATAATCACGACATCCATTCGATGCTCACGACGTTGGCGGAACTGCGCAACGTCTTGAAGGCAAAGCGCCATCGCCGTGGTTCCATTGACTTTGACCTGCCCGAGGTAAAAGTCAAGCTCGATGAAAAGGGCCATCCGGTGGCTTTGATTAAACGCGAAGGTTCCCTGGCTGAGTCGATTATCGAGGAATGCATGCTGGCAGCTAATGAGACGGTGGCCCGTCACATGGACACGAAAAATCTGCCCTTTATGTACCGCGTGCATGAGCAGCCGACCACGGAAAAAATCGAGCGGCTCAATAATCTGCTGGGTGCCTTCGGCTTGTTCGTCCGTCAGGACGAGGCGGGGCAGATTAAGCCCATGGATGTACAGAAGGTCCTCGAAAAGGTCGAAGGCCGTCCCGAGGAGCGCATCATCAGCACGGTAGCCCTGCGTTCCATGCAGCAGGCACGATACTCAGAGCTAAGCCTGGGACATTTCGGTTTGGCAGCCCGCTATTACACGCATTTCACATCGCCAATCCGCCGCTACCCGGATCTCATCGTTCACCGGCTGCTGCGGGAGACTTTTGCTACGGGCACGCTTCCTGCAGCCCGTCAGGCAAAACTCAAGTCGGTCCTGCCAGAGACGGCAGATCATGCTTCTCAGCGTGAGCGCGTTGCCATCGAGGCCGAACGCGAGACTACCGATATGAAAAAGATTGAGTATATGGCGCAGTTCGTCGGGGAAGAATTCTCCGGCGTCATCAGTGGCGTGACGGCCTTTGGCATCTTCGTGGAGCTTGATAATGGTGTCGAGGGGCTGGTTCATGTTTCTACGATGGTCAACGACTATTACGAATATGTTGAGGAACAGTTTGCTATGGTGGGGGAACGCAGCCAGGCGAAATACCGCCTCGGCGATGAGGTTGAAGTGGTGCTGGTGCGTGCCAGCGTCGAGGAACGCAACCTTGATTTTGTGCTGAAAGACAATGGTGCCTATGACCCAGAGGCCATGAAAAATGCCATCCGGGGTGGCCGCAATGCTGGCAAGGGCAAGGAAAAAGGCAGCAAGAACGGCAAGAAGAACAAAAAAGATAAGAATAACGGCAAAAAAGAGACCAAAAACACCGATAAACGCGGTGGCCGCAAGGATAAGAAAAAAGTAGTGGCTGAGGATATCATTGCTGAGGCTATGGTAACGGATCTGGAGGCCGAAAAGCCCAAGAAAAAATCTCGCGGCTCTCGGGGCAAGAAACGCGGTGCATCCGGCGAAAAGCTGCCGAAGCAGGAAAATCAGCAGCCGAAGAAAAAGGAGCGCAAGCGTCCTGAAAAGGCTGCCCGTCCCCAGGAACAGAGCGGTGACCGCAGCCGCAACCGCGACGAGCGGCGTGGCGGCAAAGAGGGGGACTACCATCGCGTCTATGTGACGGGACTCAACAGTGCCGTTTGGCCGGACCCGCCGGGGTATCATGAGCGCAAAATGCGGGAAGAAGCCCGTCAGGAGAAAGAGAAGGCAAAAAAGGCACCGAAACGCCGTCCGCGTCCCCATCGCAAGACCGAAGGCGGTACGGCCAACAGCAAATAATCAGTATTCCCATAGGGAAGTAAGGTGATAATCATTGGGTAAGCAGAACATCCCTATCAAGATTGCCTGTGAGAACCGCAAGGCCCGTCATGACTATTTCATTCATGAGACTTTTGAGACGGGGCTGGCACTGCAAGGGACTGAGGTCAAGTCCCTGCGGGATGGCAAGGCAAATCTCAAGGACAGTTATGCCGTTATCAAGAATAATGAGATATTCGTTGAACATATGCATATCAGCCCGTATGAGCAGGGAAATATCTTCAATCATGACCCGCTTCGCACCAGAAAACTGTTGATGCACAAGGCGGAAATCATCAAACTCTTCAGCAAGACCCGGGAAAAGGGCTATACGCTGGTGCCGCTTAAAGTGTATTTCAAGCATGGCAAGGCCAAATTGGAATTGGCCTTGGCAAGCGGCAAACACAATTACGATAAGCGTCAGGACCTGCAGGCTAAGGCGGCAAAACGCGATGTAGAACGTGCACTGAAAGAACGTCAGCGGTTTTGACGAGAAGACGAGGAGCATGGCTCCTCGTCTTTTTATTTCTGTAATGTTGTAAAGGGATAAGGGAAAATGCTATAATGGGAAGGTATTCTTTTTATTTGGAGATGAATGTATGAGTGAACCGACGAAAATGAAACGTGGCCTCAAAAATCGTCACCTGCAGATGATAGCGCTGGGCGGCGCTATTGGCACGGGGCTTTTTTATGGGTCGACGTCGACGATTGCCCTGGCGGGACCGGCGGTTATGCTGGCTTATTTGCTGGGGGGGATCGTTATCTTTTTTATCATGCGCATGTTGGGTGAGATGGCCGTTGATGAACCGGTCTCGGGCTCCTTTAGCCATTATGCCACGAAATATTGGGGCAAGTTCCCAGGGTTTCTGTCCGGTTGGAATTACTGGTTCAACTACGTGCTGGTTTCGATGGCGGAACTTACGGCTGTGGGCATCTATATGCAGTTCTGGTATCCGGATTTGCCGCAGTGGATTGCGGCGCTTATCTGCCTGGTGGTCATCACGGCGGTAAACCTCATAAACGTCAAACTCTATGGCGAGTTTGAGTTTTGGATGGCGCTTATCAAGATTGCCGCGATTGTGCTGATGATTGTGCTGGGACTTTATCTTTTGTTCAGTGGCCCGCTCAGTTTTCCGGATAATTTCCGCAACATCTGGGCAAATGGCGGCTTCCTGCCCCATGGCTGGTGGGGCCTCGCAATGGCTACGGCAGTAGTCATGTTCTCCTTTGGCGGTATCGAGCTTATCGGCATTACGGCCGGTGAAGCAGAAAATCCCGATAAGACGATTCCACGGGCTATCAATCAGGTTATTTGGCGCATCTTGCTCTTTTATGTTGGCACGATGGCGGTTCTTATGGCCCTCTGGCCCTGGAACCAAGTCGGTGTTGATGCCAGCCCCTTTGTGCAGATTTTCTCCAATGTGGGGGTGGTAGCGGCAGCGCATATCTTAAACTTTGTCGTTTTGACGGCTGCGGTATCGGTCTACAATTCGGCCATCTACAGCAACAGCCGCATGCTTTACGGTTTAGCCTCCAAAGATGAAGCCCCGGAGTTTTTGGGACAGCTTTCCGGGCGCGGGGTGCCGGTAAAGGGAATCTTCGTATCTTCGGGAATTACCCTTATCTGTGTGGCCCTTAATTACTTTTTTCCTGGAAAGATTTTCATGTATCTGATGTCCATTGCGACTATTGCGGCGACGATCAGCTGGATGACCATTACGATCACCCATCTCAAGTTTCGGAAATATTGCCAGAAACAGGGGAAGAAGACGAAGTTCCAATCCCCGCTGTATCCGTTCATCAACTATGTTTGCATCTTGTTTCTCGTAGGGGTCTGGTACTTTATGTTGCAGATTCCTGATATGGAATTGGCGGTATATCTGTTGCCTGTCTGGCTGCTGGTTTTGTGGCTGGGCTATTGTTATCGCGAACGAAATCACCAAAAGGGATAAAAAATGCCAGCTTGCAGCTGGCATTTTTTATTGATCGATTTAATTAGCGGGCGGTTTGGGTGATGGCCCGTGGCATATCGCGCAATGATACCTGATGTTCAACGGCACCGGAGTCAAAGGCGGCTTTTGGCATGCCGTAGACGACACAGCTTTGCTGGTCCTGCCCCAAGGTGGGCGATCCCTTTTGCCGCATGTGAAGCAGTCCTTCCGCACCGTCCTTTCCCATGCCGGTGAGAATCACGCCGAGGGCTCCAGCACCTATTTCCTGGGCGACAGAGTCAAACAGGACATCTACCGATGGGCAGCAGCTATGGACTGGTTCTCCGGGAGAGCAGTCCAGCATAATCTGTCCACCGCAGCGGTGGACGGTCATATGCTTGTTGCCCGGGGCGATATAGACGTGGTCCGGCCGGACAATATCCCCGGTAGCGCCCTCCTTGATTGTGAGGACGCATTCATCGTTGAGGCGTTGTGCTAAAAGCCGCGAAAACATAGGCGGAATGTGCTGGACGATGACAATGCCGGGGAGCGGCGGGCGAAGGTGTGTCAAAATGGAAGACAGGGCTTCGGTTCCACCGGTGGAAGAGCCGATGGCTATCAGTTGAATCGCTTGTTTGTTGGCCGCGGGGATAAATATCGGTTTTGGTTCCTCGGGCGTTGGGGCGGATGGCGGTATGGTCTTTATGGGGGGAGCTGGCTGCGTTATTGGCGCAGCAGCTGCCGGCTCCGATTGCACCGCTGGTGCAGCCGGCGTCGGTGGTGCCAGCGGGAGCCAGCCCTTTTTGGGCATAGCTGCCGTCCATAGCTCTTTGGTGACCATTGCTCCTGGCCCTACATTGGTGGACGGTGCGCTGGTGGAAGCTGCGGCAGCATCGGCGGTTAGCCGGACAAGTTCTTCATAAAATCCCTCTAGGGATTGTTCCGGTCCCGGTTTTTTCAGATAAGCAAAGGCACCAAAACTCAGTGCTGTTTTTTTGCTGGTATCCATCAGCCCATAGGTAATGATGGGAATATGAGGATATTGGCTGGCGAAGCTTGGCAGTAGTTGGTTGCCATCCATGGTGATGACGGACATGGCAAAATTCATGATGATGACCATGGGCCGGAAAAGTTGAATTTTTGCCTTGACGTCAACCGGGTCGGCGTTTTTTTCCACCAGACTGCCAGCAGGCAGCCGCTTGAGCAGTTCCTGGGCACAGGTGTCCAGGAAATATATGGAGTTTTCGATAAGCAATATACGAAGCCCCTGCATATCGTACCTCTCAGTGCTATTCTTGGTTGTTTATTCGAATTCATTGTAGCATAAGAATGTTATCACTGAAAAGAAGGAATATGAGGACCGATGTTGAATTATGTATTGTGGATGATAAAATAGATTCCAGAATATCCGACAGGGAATCATGATAGGAGTGTTAGCATTATGAATCGGATCAGTAAATTATTGGCGGCAGCCGGCATTGCTGCTACGATGGTGTTTTCTCAGGGACAGGCAGATGCAATGGTAGTAACCGGCATCAGCCAGAGCATGACCATTGCGGATAAAACCGTAACGGCGACGGATCAGGATGGACAGAAGATAAAATTCGTTTCGGATGGCCGTGTTATGCGTCTGATGAGTGCTGATGGCGAGAAAGACTATCTGTCCTTCAATAGTTTTGATGGCCGGTACACGGGAGTGGATTTCAATGTCCGTGCAATCGAGACGACTGATCCGGGGATGCGCTTGTTTGAAATCACGGCAACGCATGGTGCCAATGATAAGAATTGCGGTTACTGGCTCGTGGGCAAACATAATGGGCTCTGGACGACGTATATTTCCTGGAACAGCCTGGCAAATATTGGTTTCCGCGTAGACCGTTGGCACAAGCTTTCCTCCCGCATCGTTGACCAGCAGCTGGTAATCACCAGCACCAACAGCTATGGCCGTACGGATTTCCAGACCCAGGCCTTCTGGGATGACAGCTGTGATTGGTTTGGCGTTCGCCGTCTCTAAGAAAAATATGATTTAAGTATTGACAGGATGATTCGCATCCCTTATAATAAGTTCTGTCAGTTATGGAGTACCTGACAAATTGCTGATTTAGCTCAGTTGGTAGAGCAGCTCATTCGTAATGAGCAGGTCGTAGGTTCGAGTCCTATAATCAGCTCCATATCTTTGCTGATTTAGCTCAGTTGGTAGAGCAGCTCATTCGTAATGAGCAGGTCGTAGGTTCAAGTCCTATAATCAGCTCCATTGAAAGCGTAGGCTTCCGAGTAATCGGAGGCCTTTTTTGTATGTCAGGCTTTGGTGGGGCAGGATTTCGGTGCGGAACGGAGAAAATCTAATAGAAATATAAAATGAGATTAATGACTTTGTCAACTAGTTTTCATAAGATAAAGAGGAAGATAGGTTTATTGTAAGGTGCACGGAGAAGGTGTTTGCAATGGGAAAGTATATAATGGGATTTTTCATGTTCTGCCTGCTCCTGATGGGAGCTGTTGCCGGGGAGGCGGCGCCCCAAATCATCACGGCAAACGGTGTTTATATCATGGGAGAAAATGATTCGCCGAAGATTGCCAAAGATGCTGCCAGGCAGGAAGCAATGCGGACAGCGGTGGAGAAGGCCGGCGTCTATGTGGAAAGTTATTCGAAGACCCAGAATATGCAGCTGACGGAAGACGATGTGAAAGTGATTTCCGGCGCGGTGCTCAAGGTGACTGATGAAAAGGCCAGGCCGGAGCTCGATGGTGATGTATGGCGGTATACTGTGACGATTACCGCGGAGATTGATACGGAACATCTCGATTTGAAAGCCATGATGGAAAAGCGCAGTGAACTGGAAAAATTGCAAAAGGAACGGGATGAGCTCAAACGGCAAAATGAAGAATTGCTGGAAAAATACCGGCGGGCCAGTGGCAAGGAAAAGGATACGCTAGGAACAAAGCTGGAAAATCAGTATGGGCTCGGGGCGATTTTTGACCGCTGTGTTGCCATGATTCAGCGCGGGGAGCAGCATCGGGCAATTGACACCTTAGGGGGTGTGATTCGCGATGCGTCGGTAACGGATAGCCCCTTGGCTTACGCCTATTATCTGCGCGGTCGGGCCTATTATGAGTTAAATTACGATTCCCGGGCCTTGGAGGATTTTGGCTTGGCACAGAGCACGCCCCATGATGATAGTATTTATCCGGTATGGAGGGCGCATTACTATCGCGGGCTCATTTATTATGACCGTCGGCAGTGGAAGGATGCCTATGCAGAAATAAAAACTGCCTGGGATGCGTCGGATAAGACCGATGGGGAGATGGAGGCGGCCCTTGCCCGAGCGAAGGAAAAGGCTTATCCATCCCGGCGGCAAAGTTCGCTGGAACAGATTCTTCGGGATGTGTTAATTGGGGCCATCAGGGGAGATTATGAAAGACCATGAGAGAATTTTGGCAAGAACAGGGATTGCGTGAATCGCTGCTGGCGGAGGTAGACCGCTATCGGCAGCAGTATCCGTGGCAGGGAAAGCGGCTGGTGGTAAAACCGCGATACCGCTATTACGGGCGGGAGGTTTTGGAACAGGCGGTTACGGCTATCGTGGCCGGCGAAAACCTGCTGCTGGTGGGGCCGAAAGCAACGGGAAAAAACGTGCTGGCTGAGAATCTGGCGGCAGCTTTTGGCCGCCCCGATTGGAATATTTCTTTCCATATTAATATGGATTCGGCCTATCTCTTGGGAACGGATACCTTCCGCAATGGGGCCGTGGAGTTTCGTCCGGGACCTGTTTACGAATGTGCCGAAGCTGGTGGCTTTGGGGTGTTGGATGAAATCAATATGGCCCGGAATGAAGCGCTGGCAGTGCTTCACTCGCTGCTAGATTTTCGCCGGATTCTGGATGTTCCGGGCTATGGGCGTTTGCAGCTCCACCCGGCGACACGGTTTATCGCCACGATGAATTATGGCTATGCGGGGACGCGGGAGCTCAACGAGGCGTTGACTTCACGCTTTGTCGTGCTTCAGCTTCCGCCGATTGGCGCTGATGATTTGGAGCGGCTGATGGGGGCGGAATTTCCACGACTAACGGCCAAAGGCAGGCGGCTCTTGGTGGAGCTCTTTGCGGATTTGCAACAGAAGTGCGAGAATGGGGAAATCAGCAGCAAGTCAGTGGATATCCGCGGGCTCCTCGATGCAATTCGGCTGATGGAATTTGGCCTAGGGGTGTATCCCGCCCTTTCAATGGGACTCATTCATAAGTGTTTTGACGAAGGGGAACGCGAATTGGTGCGGGATGCCGTAGCGCTGCGGATTCCGGAAAAAATGGAGCCGGCAGCGTTATTCGCTTGATGGGAGCGATAAGATGAAGACGTTAAAACGAGAGGGAAATCGTGAGTTCCGGCAGCGCCGGGCTATGAACATCGTTTGGACGGCGGCGGGAGAATATGGTTTTTCTCCCGCTTTTTTGGCATTTCATGAAGATGGTACGCCGGACCTTTATTTGAATTCGATTATCGGTTTTGCGCATCGCTTCTATGATGCGGAGAAGTTGGCGGCGTATGTTTGCCAGCTTGACCAGTCAATCCTGTCAAGTGTGTTTGAAGATATTTTATGGCTGGGGTTAGAGCAGGCAATTTATAAAAGGGAATTGCCGAATCGCCCGGTCCTTGAAGAACTGCGCCGGGAGCATGCCCGGCGCTTTTTGCTGGATTCGGTTGATGTATCCATGCAGCAGCTCATGATGCGCAGTGAAATCATCCATACCTTGAAGGCTGGGCGCTGTCGGGAAATTTTAGGAGAGCCGCCTAGCATACGCAATCCTTGGGATAGGAAGCTCTACGAGGCTTTGGATTATCCAGCAGAATTAACCACCGAGGAAATCATTGCCCGGACGGACCGGATATTGCGGCGGTTTTTTATTTTCCGCTTTACGGCGGGCCGGCGGCGGAGCTGGCATATCATTTTGAGCAATCGCTGGCAGCAGTGGCTGCGGCGGTTGTTTTCGCTGGAGGGGCAGCGGGAATTTTCGATTCGCCCTTGGCGGCAGGCTGATGCAGCTGGGGGACTGGGAAATGACGAGGGCAGTATTTCGGGCTGGAGCCGTGATCCGCTGGCGGCAAAGCTGGCAGAGCTTACGGCAATTTATGGCAACCCCCTTTTTGCCGAATCGGTGCGGCTGGAGTTGGAGGTTTCCTTGTGCCGGGGAAATCATCAACGGGCTCATTTGTATTTTGCCATTGGCAGCGAGAACGATGCCAGCCGAGAAAATCGCGCCTTTTGGCGGGGGCACCAGCGGCAGTATGAACTGTGCCGGCGGCATCTTCGCGCTTCGCTGCAAAATTGCCTGTTGGTTCATCATCAACCGCAACAAATATCCGGGCGGCAAGGTGTCTTTGCGCCGGCTAGGGCTTGGCGGGGTGTTTTTCTGCATGACCCTAGCGTTTTTTGGCAGTATCAGGAGGAGCCTAAAGGGGATTTTGCCGTTACGCTGCTGCTGGATGCTTCGGAGTCGCGCCGGGAACAACAGGGGATGATTGCCGCGCAGACTTATGCGATTGCCGGAGCTTTGGTAGACTGCCGGATTCCCGTTCAGGTCTATTCCTTTTGCAGCGTAAAGGGGGTAACGGTATTTTGCCAGTTGAAATCGTTGGCGGAACGGGATGGGCAGAGAATCTTTGCTTATCGCACCGGTGGCTGGAATCGGGATGGGCTGGCCCTCTTGACGGCTGAAAAATTACTTCCTCAGGAGAAAAACCGTCGTCAGTTGCTGATGGTGCTGACGGATGCCCATCCTAGTGATGTGCTGGACGTTCCGGCAGGGGCGGGAAGAAGTCATCGCTATATGGATAAGACGGCCATGGAGGATACAGCAGCGGCGGTGAAATCTTTGCGGCGTCATGGGGTAAAGCTGGTGGCTTTGGTCAATAGTGTGTTGATGGGCCAGGGGGCAGAAATAGCGGCCCGGGAAATATACGGCAAACAAGCCGTTGCAATTTCCTCGATTGAATGCTTGGCAGAAACCGTGGCCGGATTGGTGGAGCAGCAGATAAGCATGGACTGAGGACAAATGCGGATGCTTCGGATACGAAACTTGCTTTTTTGTGGGAAAAAGGGCAAAATAGAGAGGTGATTTATCGTTATTTACATGTGTAAGGATTTTTAACGGGTGAAATGGATATATGCAAATGGAGCAGATGCGGCAGTCTCTGGTGCTGGCAGTGGATGGCAGAGAAGAGGACCGCACAAAGTTAAGGAATGTGTTAGCCTCCCGTGTTAATTTCTTTGGTGTGGCGGCTGGCAGTGCTGGATTGGCGTATGTGGAGCAGAAGCGGCCGGACTTGGTGCTTTTAGCCGATGAGTTGCCGGATATGGATGGGTTTGAGGTGCTAAGGCGCATCCGCGAGGATGAACGGTTCAAGGACATTCCGGTTATCATGATGACGATGGACCAGAGTCAGAAGGCCGAGGCAGCCAGCATTATGGCTGGGGCCTTTGAGATTGTGCGCAAGCCCTTTGTGCCCATCATTGTGGTGAAAAAGGTGGAGCAGGTCCTGGAGCTGGAATACCTGCACCGTCATTTGCGCAGTGAAGTCAGACGCCAGACCCATCTGGCGGAAGAGCGGTTGGCGTCGAGCCGAAGGCTGTTTGAGGAAACGGTTATGGCCCTGGCGAAAACCATTGATGCCAAGGATGCCTATACCCGTGGTCATTCCCAACGGGTGGGGCGCTATTCCCGCCACATTGCCTATAAGTTGGGATGGACGGAAGAAGAGCAGCAGAAGCTTTATTTTATGGGACTGCTTCATGACATCGGCAAGATTGGTGTGCCGGAGGCAATCATCAACAAGCCAGACCGGCTTACCGATGAAGAGTATGACCGGATAAAGGAACATACGGTTATCGGGTCAGAAATTCTGGAGCTGGTGGCGGAGTTCCCAGAACTTACCATTGGGGCGCGGTCTCATCATGAACGATTTGACGGAACGGGGTATCCGGACGGCAAGAAGGGGAAGGAGATTCCCATTTATGCCCGCATCATTGCGGTGGCCGATGCCTATGATGCTATGACGTCTAAACGCAGTTACCGCGACATCTTGCCGCAGAATGTGGTTCGGGCAGAAATCGCCAAAGGGCGCAATTCCCAGTTTGACCCGGAATTTGCCGATGTGATGCTGCAGATTATCGATGAAGATGAAGACTATATGCTGCATGAGCGCTAATTGCTAAAAATGTATGGGATAAAACCCGCTGATTTGCAAGATCGGCGGGTTTTTCTTGCGTTATGGAACGGAATGAGTTAATATACCTATAGGGGGTATATTAATAGAGTGATTAGGAGAGAGAAAATGAGCGAAGCGAAAACTATGCCCTGCGGCTGCTGTGGCGGCATAAAGCATAAATTTCGGGATAAAGATGGTGAGGAGTACAAGTGTCTGGTGCGCCGGCTGAACCGGATTGAAGGGCAGATACGCGGTATCCACAAAATGGTGGATGAGGATCGCTACTGTGTCGATATCCTGACCCAGGTCAGCGCGGTGCAGTCGGCACTGAATGCGTTTACCAAGGAGCTTTTAAGTCAGCATATCCATAGCTGTGTGGTGGAGGATATCCGCGCAGGCAATGACGAAGTGGTGGAGGAACTTTGCGGTCTCTTGCAAAAAGTCATGAAATAATGGATGGCCGGCTCCGATAAGGAAGGAGAACGATGTGAGGAAAGAAAAATTCAATGTAACGGGTATGACCTGTTCAGCCTGCTCGGCTCGGGTGCAAAAAGCCGTGGAAGGTTTGGCAGGGACACAGGACGTATCGGTTAATCTGTTGACCAATAGCATGCAGCTTCAATATGATGAACAGGTGGTCGATGCGGCAGCAGTGATTGCGGCGGTGGAAAAGGCCGGCTATGGAGCGTCGGTCAAAGGTGCCCCGGCAAGAGCGGCGGCGGAAACGGAGCCGGAACGAATCGGCGATCGGCAGATACGAGAGCTGCGCCAGCGGCTTTCGTGGTCGCTGCTATTCCTGCTGCCCCTTATGTATGTGGTGATGCAGAACCATTTAGGGGCTTTGGTGCCTGCAGGGCTTCGGGAGGTGCTGGCTGGACCGGAAAATGCTGTGGTATTTGCCTTTGTCCAGTTTTTGCTGGTACTGCCGATTATGCTGCTGAACCGTAAATTTTATATCGGCGGCTTCCGGGCACTTATTCAGGGGGCGCCCAATATGGATACCCTGGTGGGAATGGGCTCTATGGCATCAGCCCTGTTCGGCGTGGTGGGGATTTTCCGCATCGGCTGGGGAATGGGCCATGGCGATTGGGCGTTGGTGTCATCGTATAGCCAGAATCTGTATTTTGAATCGGCGGGCATGATTGTCACGTTGATTACGGTGGGGAAATACCTGGAGAGCCGGGCAAAGGGCAAGACGGGCAGAGCCTTAGAACAGCTGATGGAACTTGCGCCGAAACAGGCAACTGTGCTGCGGGAGGGCAAAGAGGTGGTTATCGCCGCCGATTCTCTGCAGGTGGGGGATACCGTGGTGGTTCGCCCTGGCGAACGCATTCCTGCCGATGGGGTCATCACCTGGGGCACGACCAGCGTCGACGAAGCGGCTATTTCCGGGGAAAGTATCCCGGTGGAAAAGGGAATCGGCGATGGTGTGACTTCTGCCACCATCAACAAGAATGGCTTTATCCGTTTTAAGGCAGAACGGGTGGGGGAGGATTCTACCATCAGCCGGATTATCCGCTTGGTGGATGAGGCCAGCGCCAGCAAGGCCCCCATTGCCCGTTTGGCCGATAAGATTGCCGGTGTTTTCGTCCCCGTGGTCATGGCGATTGCTGTCAGTGCTGGGGCGATCTGGCTCATGGCTGGAGCGGATGTGGAATTCGCATTTTCCATTGCGATTTCGATTCTCGTCATTTCCTGTCCCTGTGCACTGGGGCTGGCAACCCCGGTGGCGGTCATGGTAGGCATTGGCAAGGGGGCAGAAAATGGAATCCTGATTAAATCCGGGGAAGCATTGGAAACTGCCCATCGCATCGATACGGTAGTGGTGGACAAGACGGGAACCATCACCGAGGGGCGGCCTGAGGTGGTGTCGGTGCAGGCCTTCGGCGTGTCAGAAACAGAACTCATCGCGGCGGCGGCTGGGCTGGAAGCAGGCAGTGAACATCCGCTGGCAGAAGCGATTATGGCCTATGCCAGAAAGCGGCAAATCGAGCCACTTCTCATGATGGATTTTGCGGCGGTTTTCGGCCGTGGTGTACGCGGACAGGCAGCTGGCAGCAAATGGCTGGCGGGAAATCAACGTTTCCTGCAAGAACAGCAGTTGGAAACCGCCGCGTATCAAGAACGGTTGGATGCTTTGGCCGATGAAGGCGTTACTCCGTTGCTGGTAGCTTGTGAAAAGCAGGTGGTGGGCATTTTGGGTGTGGCCGATAGGGAAAAGGCCACCAGCGGGCAAGCCGTTCGCGAGTTTTCTGCTATGGGCCTGGATGTGGTTATGCTCACGGGGGATAATGAACGAACGGCCGAGGCGATACGCCGCCGGCTAAATATTCCCCATGTTATCGCCGGGGTCCTGCCGGAAGATAAGGCAATGCATATCGAGGCGCTGCAAAAAGCCGGCCATCGGGTGGCCATGATTGGCGATGGCATCAACGATGCGCCGGCGCTTTCTCGGGCGGACTTGGGAATCGCGATTGGTGCGGGAACCGATATTGCCCTGGAAAGTGCCGATGCAGTACTGGTGAAAAATGATCTGCTAGATGCCGTACAGGCAATACGGCTGTCGAAGGCGGTTATGCGCAATATCAAGGAGAATCTGTTCTGGGCATTTTTCTACAATGTGCTCTGTATTCCGCTGGCTGCCGGTGTATTGTTCCCTTCGTTGGGAATCAAGCTGTCGCCGATGGTGGGGGCTGCCGCTATGAGTATGTCGAGCATTTGTGTCTGTCTCAATGCCCTGCGGCTTCGGTTGGTTTCAATGGATAAGGCCCCACAGTTATCTGGTGGCGGCGTTGTTAGGAATAAGGAGGTTTTAACTATGGAAAAGACGTTGAAAATTGAAGGTATGATGTGCAAGCATTGCCAGAAACATGTGACGGATGCACTTTCTAACATGGATGGTGTAACCGAGGTGGAGGTCAATCTGGAAAAGGGAACGGCGGCCGTCAAGATGAGCCGTGAGATTCCGGACGGGGAATTTCAGCAGGTTATCGAGGAAGCAGGCTACGAATTGATTTCTTGATGCAGGGGGAAAGAAGCAGTTTTTGACAGCTGCTTCTTTTTTTATGAATTTTTCGGATAGATATGATACAATAGACAGAAATGAGTGAATCTTATATTTTCGGAAGGTGGTTGCCCATTATGAAAAAATATATCTTAGCATTTTGCCTTGCCTGCCTGGTAGCAATGTCTGCCAATGTGTTTGCTGCTACGCCAGAAGCGGAGACCCTGTCGGTGGAGCAGCAGGGGGCTCAGAAGTGGATGGAAACGATGCTGGTTAAGGCAGACTATAAGACGGCTTTGTCCCAGCTGGGAGAAGAAGGTCAAAAGGCTTTGACCGAGAAGCAGATGAAGGAAAAGCAGCAGGAAATTCTCAAGAATCTGGGTAAAATGCAGAAATACCAGTTTAATGCCTGGATTCGTTTGGGGAAATATGACCGCATAGTCTATGCGGCCCAGTTTGAGAAGTATCCGCTGGTTCAGTGCGATATTATCACCAACCAGAAGGGGCAGGTTATTGATTTCGGTCTGTCGCCGATTCAGCAGCAGAAGCAGGATGCTGGCGCAGACAAAGACAAAAAGAAAAACAAGAAATAATCCGCAGGATAGGAGCCGGCAGCATAGCTGCTGGCTTTTCTAATTTTTGATACACTGTTATAATAGAAATTAGAGTATCAGAATGGAGGAATATGGATGAAACGCAGTGAGCGTATCTATCAATATATCCGGGAGAAATCGGCATTATATACGAAAGAGCAGTTAAAGGGCCAGGTGGGGCTGGACGCTCAGGAGATTGCCGGTGCCCTGGATATTTTGCGCAACAATGTGTCAAAAGAATTAAACGAGCTGCATCGCCAGGGGAAAATCGTCAAATTTTCCGGCCGTCCTGTCCGTTATTTCGATCGGGAGACCTTGGAGGGATTGCTGGATACGGACTTAGGGGCTGGCAACTGTCAGTTTCAGGATATTGAGGAGTGCCGAAAGCTCAGTGGGGTGGAAGATGAGGAAATCAATCCCTTTGAACACCTGATTGGTGCGGAACGCAGTCTTAAACGGCAGGTGGAGCAGGCCAAGGCGGCAATCCTTTACCCGCCAGATGGCTTGCATACGCTGATTGTCGGTCAGACTGGTGTCGGCAAGACGCTGTTTGCCCATATGATGTTCGCCTATGGCAAGACGATGCATCGCTTTGCGGAGGATGCACCCTTTGTGACGTTCAACTGCGCTGATTATTACAACAACCCGCAATTGTTGATATCCCATGTGTTTGGCCATATCAAAGGAGCCTTCACCGGAGCGGATACCGCCAAAGCTGGTCTTGTGGAAGAGGCTGATGGTGGCGTATTGTTCCTGGACGAGATTCATCGCCTGCCGCCGGAAGGACAGGAAATGATCTTTTATTTCATGGATACGGGAACCTTCAATCGTCTGGGGGAGACGACCCGCAGCCGCCGGGCCAAGGTGCTCATCATCGGCGCTACGACGGAGGACCCGAATTCGGCCCTCACCCGCACCTTTGTGCGTCGTATCCCCAATATCATCACCATTCGGCCCTTGGCGGAGCGGACCTTGGAGGAAAAGCTGGACATCTTAAAGCTGTTGTTCATGGATGAAGCCCGGCGCGTCAAAAAACCGGTCCGCATTAGTGTCGAGTCGGTGAAGGCCTTGATTGGAAGTATTGGCAGTGGAAACGTGGGCCAGCTGAAGTCGAATATCAAACTGCTCTGTGCCCAGGCCTTTTTGAATGGCATCGATAATCCCAACTATATTGAAGTGGATTTTAAGATGCTGCCCTCAAATGTCAAAGATGGTTTGCTTACCTTGTCGGCTAATCGGCAGGCCCTTACTGAGCTGACGAAATACGTCAGTGAGCCACTGGTGGTATCGCCGCCAGGTGGGAATTTTCAGCTGGAAGGAGCCGGCGGCAACGAAGGTGGCTTCAATCTGTATCAGGTGGTAGAGGATAAAGTCGCCCTGCTAAAGGGTGAGGGCATCAGCGATGAGCTCATTAAGCAGATTGTCGCTACGGATGTCAACGTATACGTCAAAGACCTTTATAACAAGAAGCATTCCGTCAATATGACCACCCGGGAACGTTTGCTGAAAATCGTGGATGAGGCTCTGGTGGATTTTTCGGAACAGGTATCGCTCTACGTGCAGAAACGCATGAACCGCAGCTATCGGGATCGCTTCCTTTATGCCTTTAGCTTGCATCTTTCGGCGTTCCTCAAGCGGGTGAAGTCCAAAGAGTCGATACCCTATACGGAAATCGAAGGGGCTGTTCCCCAGGATTCCCAGTGTGTGCAGGTGGCCGGGGAAATCGGCGAAATGATTGAAAAGCACTACCACCTAAAAGTTCCCCGCAACGAAATCGAGTATATCGCTCTGCTGCTGGAATCCTCCGATGATGACGATTTGGATGAGAAGGTAACGATATTGGTGGCAACCCATGGCAAGAGTACGGCCAGTTCCATGGTGGATGTGGCCCAGAAGCTGTTCAGTTCCACCGATATCAATATCATTGCAGTGGACATGCCGCTGGAAATCAAACCCCAGGAGATATTCGACAAGACAGCGGCGATGCTCCGGACTATGAATTGCGCAAACGGCGTGCTGATTTTGGCCGATATGGGTTCCCTTTGCAACATCGGTGCGATGCTGTCGGAAAAGCTGAAAATTCCCGTCCGTACGCTGGACATGGTATCTACGCCGCTGATTTTGGAAGCCATGCGCAAGGTGGATATTGCCGGCATGGATTTGGACAGCATCTATGATTCGCTGCGGAACTTCAAAGGTTACGAAGCAGTGGATTCTGCTGATGGGGCCCAGCCAAACGAAAACAGTCAGGAAGCCATTGTGACGATTTGTTCCACTGGGCAGGGAGCAGCCTTAAAGCTCAAAGCATTGGTGGAAGACATCCTGCGCCATGCTGGACGGGCCGTGGAGGTCATCCCCATTGGGCTGGTACACATGGAAGAGCGCATTGAAGAAATCAGTCAGGCTTACCATATTGTAGCTGCGGTGGGCATGAAGAAGCCAAAGGCGAAGATTCCCTTCATCCCCTTAGAACAGCTTATTGACGGAACCGGGGAACAGCTGCTTTCCGAGTTGGTTCTAGATCGCAAGATCGATATGGTTCCCAAACGGAGAGGGAGTATGGTAGTACAGAAGCTCTGTGAGGAATCCCTGCAGAAGTTTTTGACCTATCTGAATCCCGCTAAGGTCATGGGAGGTTTGCTGGAGTTTGACCGTTTGCTGGAAAAAGAGCTGGGAATAAAACTGTCGAATCCGGTACGCATCCGCCTGTTGGTTCATTGTGGTTGTGCGCTGGAGCGTATCGTTACCCGCAGTTCCCTGGTTTATAAAGGGGATAAACGTGAAGTCGATACACAAAAGTTGGAGGCGCTAAAAAAAGCAGCCAGAGTATTCGATGAGACACTAAAACTCCGATTTGATGAAGATGAGTTTTATTTTATGGCAAATATGATATAAGTCAATAAAAAATAAGATAATATGATACACTATGATGACGTTTGTCATCATAGTGTATTTTATTTGTGGATATTTTATTTTCTGACAGTATCAAAGTGTATTGAAAAATGGGAAACAGTGTATCAAAAGTGTATTAAAAGTATCAAAGAGAAAAAAGTTTTATGAAAAACCCCTGTAAGACAGGGCGTAAAAAGATTTTTTTGGATTAATACACAAAGTTGGCACGCTCCTTGCAGTATATATGGGCGTAAGGCAAAATAAGCCAAAAACATTCATAGACAGTCGGATGGTTATAAGAGAATGCGTACTATAAGGAGGAAGTTTCCATGTTTGGTATTATTGTTGGAACACACGGTATTTTCGCCCAGGAACTTTTGAAGTCCTGCGAAATGATTTGCGGCGAGCAGAAAAATGTTCGTGCGGTAACGTTGATTCCAGGTGAGGGTCCGGACGATGTGGTCAAGAAATACGAGGCGGCTATTGCCGAGCTCGATTGCGACGGCGGAGTCCTGTTCCTGAACGACCTGTTCGGCGGCAGCCCGTACAACGCAGCCTGCCGTCTGGTCATCGGCAATGAGAATTACGGCATCGTAACTGGCGTAAATCTGCCGATGCTCATCGAGATGTGCAGCGCTCAGATGATGGATGATGGTTCGGATATCAAGGCTTTGATGGAGAAAGCAGTTGAGGCCGGCAAGAACGGCACGCAGACTTTCCATGCCAGCCAGATTTCCGATGATGAAGAGGAGGATTTATAATGAATATCGTATTAGCAAGAATTGATGACCGTCTGATTCATGGCCAGGTTGCCACGGTTTGGTCGAAGGTAACGGGCTGCCAGCGCATCATCGTCTGCGATGATGAGGTCGCTAAAGACACGATTCGCGCAACGCTTCTGAAACAGGTTGCTCCGGCTGGTATCAAATCCCATGTCGTTGATCTGGATAAAGCTATCCGTGTTTATGAAAATCCGAAATATGAGAACGAGAAATGTCTGCTGCTGTTCACGAACCCGACCAGCGTTCTGTATCTGGTTGAGCATGGTGTTGACATCAAGAGCGTCAACATCGGCGGCATGAGCTTCAAGGAAGGCAAACACCAGATCACGGGTGCTGTTTCCGTTGATGACAAGGACATCGAGTCCTTCAAGAAACTCAACGAGAAAGGCATCGAGCTGGAAATCCGTAAAGTCGATACGGATAAGAAAGTTATGCTGATGGATGTCCTGAAATAAGGATATTCTTCATAGAAAGGGAAGAAGCTGTATGGGGCGGCTTCTTTCCTGGGGAATTTCATATTACATAATGGAGGGAATAAACAATGAGCTCTATTCAAATCCTGCTTATCTTTATCTTTGCGACAATCGCAGGCATGGGGTCCTGCTTGGACGAGATGCAGACCCATCGTCCGCTGATTGCCTGCACAGTCACTGGCCTTATTCTTGGTGATATGACGACTGGTATTATCATCGGTGGTACCCTTGAAATGATGGCACTGGGCTGGATGAACATCGGTGCTGCAATTGCACCGGATGCAGCTTTGGCTTCGGTTATTTCGACGATTCTCGTTATTGCCAGCCATCAGGATGTGGCAACTGGTATTGCAATTGCCATGCCGTTGGCTGCTGCTGGCCAGGTTCTGGCTATCATTTGTAAGACGGTTTCCGTTGTGTTCCAGCACAAAGCAGACGATTACGCAGAAGAGGGGAATCTTTTTGGTATCGATCTGTGCAACTATGGTGCTTTGATCCTTCAGGGTCTCCGCGTTGGTATTCCGGCTCTGCTCGTCGCTATGACGGTTGGCACGGGTGCTGTTGAGAATATGCTCAGTGCTATTCCGCCGGTTATCTCCGGTGGTCTTCAGGTCGCTGGCGGCTTCATCGTTGTCGTAGGTTATGCAATGGTCATCAACATGATGGGCGCTCAGTACCTCATGCCGTTCTTCTTCCTCGGTTTCGTTGTGGCAGCGTTCACGAACTTCAACCTCGTTGCTCTCGGTGTTATCGGCTTGGTAGCCGCTGTTGTCTACATCCAGCTGAACCCGAAATATCAGGCAGTAGCCGCAGCTCCGGCAGCCGCAGCAGCTTCCAGCTCTGACGACGATCTTGACGACGAACTTGATTAAGCGCGAGTAGAGGAGGATATACATAATGGAAAAGAAAATTACTTCCAGCGATTTTTTCTGGACATTCGTCCGTTCTAACTTCCTGCAGGCATCTTGGAACATGGAGCGTATGCAGGGCCTGGGCTACTGCTTCGGCATGGTACCAATCCTTCGCCGTCTCTATGAGGGCGAGGAGCTCAAAAAGGCAATCAAACGTCACCTCGAGTTCTATAACACGCAGCCATTCGTAACGGCACCGATTATCGGTATCACGGCGGCTCTTGAGGAGAAGAAAGCCAATGGCGCACCGATTGAAGATGGTGTTATCAACGGTATCAAAGTCGGTATGATGGGTCCGCTGGCTGGTGTCGGTGACCCGATTTTCTGGGGCACGCTCCGCCCGATTACGGCAGCTCTTGGTGCTTCGTTTGCGCTGACGGGCAGCATCGTTGGCCCGATTCTGTTCTTCGTACTGTTCAATGCCATCCGTCTGGCAGTACGCTGGTACGGCATCAAATACGGCTATGCCAAAGGTACGGACATCGTCAAAGATATCGCGGGCAACAAGCTCCAGAAGATTACGGAAGGTGCTTCCATCCTCGGTCTGTTTGTCATGGGTGCGCTCGTTAATAAATGGACGTCGGTCAACATTCCGGTTGTCGTTTCGGAAATCACGAACGCCAAAGGCGAGCATGTCGTTACGACGGTTCAGGGTATTCTCGACCAGCTCATGCCGGGGCTTGTTCCGCTGCTCATGACGTTTGCCTGCATGGCACTCCTCAAGCGCAAAGTCAGCGCTATCACGATTATTTTCGGTCTGTTCGCAGTCGGTATCATCTGCTATGCCCTCGGCATCATGAACGTAAAATAAAACATCGTTACAAAATTGGGAAAGGAGCTGATTTTCGGCTCCTTTTTCTTATGAAATACTTTACTTTTATGGCTGAGTTTCGTAAAATAAAGTAGTATGGTTTGATAACAAATATTTATTAGTTTTTCATAGTTTTATAGGAGAGATGTTTCCATGATTAAAAAAGCAATTGCGGTAATGACGTCCGGCGGCGACAGCCCGGGAATGAACGCAGCTGCCCGTGCAGTTGTCCGTACGGCACTGTACGAAGGGATTGAGGTCTATGGTATCAACAACGGTTATCAGGGTATGGTCGATGACGACATCGTTCAGCTCACGAGCCGCAGTGTCAGTGACCTTATCCAGCGTGGCGGCACGTTCCTGGGAACGGCTCGCTGCATGGAGTTCAAGACGCCGGAAGGCCGTAAGAAGGGCTTTGATAATTTGGTAAAACGCGGCATCGAGGGTCTTGTAATCATCGGTGGCGACGGCAGCCTTACGGGCGGCAGCCTGCTCTCCAAGGAAACGGGCCTGCCCATTGTCGGCCTGCCGGGTACCATCGATAACGATGTCTGGGGCATGGATTACACGATTGGCTGTGATACGGCTGCCAATACGATTGTCGATGCCATCAACAAGCTGCGCGATACGGCTTCGGCTCATCGCCGCATCATGCTCGTTGAGGTAATGGGCCGTAACTCCGGCTGGCTGGCTATGATGGCTGGTATCGCTGGCGGTGCTGAGTATGTCCTGGTACCGGAGGTTAAATACGACCTGGATGAGATGTGCCATGAGCTCAAAGCTATGTATGATGCAGGTAAGCGCTACAGCATCATTGTCGTGGCAGAAGGTGCTGGTTCGGCTGTTGGCCTTGGCAAAGTCGTCGAAGAGAAGACGGGCATTGATACTCGCGTGTCGGTTCTTGGACACATTCAGCGTGGGGGATCCCCGACGGTGGAAGATCGCATGAAGGCTTCGATGCTGGGTGAGAAGGCAGCCTTGGCTATCATCTCTGGTGCAACCAATATTGTCTTTGGCTTCAACGAAGGTAAAGTCGTTGGCGTAAACCTGTTTGACGCAGTAAACAACAAAAAGACGCTGGATCCGGAGCTGGTTCGTCTGGCCCGCGTTTTGGCATAATCAGAATGATTAAAAAGTCCCACTGGAAACAGTGGGACTTTTTTAGAGAAGGGAATCAAAAATTTATGGCGGAGATATGTGGGAAAAAACGATGGCGAAAAAGGCTGGGGAAGGCGGGCTTCATGTGGGTGTTGCTGCTTTGCCTATTGGTCATGACGCCCTGTTGTCAGGCGATGAAATTAGCCGGGCAGTGGTATTGGCAGGATGACCCGGACTGTGCAGGGGTGTGGAGGCCCTTCCAGACACCGGGGCAGCCGCCCTTTGCGAAGGGGACGCAATATTTGTGGCTGCAGACGACGCTGCCGGAGGAGCCGGTTCATGATGCTACATTATTGCTTAATGTCACCGGTCAAAATTTTGAGATTTGGCTGGACGACCAAAAAATCTACAGTTATGGGGATATGGAGCAAGGGCCCATGTCCTATGGGCAGCGATGGCATTTGGTGAACTTGCCACCGGATTACGAGGGTAGGACGCTGCGGATTCATACCCGCTCGGGCAATCCTTTTTGTTTGGGGAATTTTGGGACAATCCAGCTCGATTCTAGTGTGACGCAGATGGCCACCATCCTGCGGCGGGATATTCCGTATATCGCCAATATCCCGCTGGGAATCTTTATGATTTTCATTATGATGATGTATTATATGAGTCCCACGGCACCCAAATCCCTTTATACGCAGATTATCCTGTTTATGATTTCCTTTGTTCTCTGGATGATGTGTGTGCTCAATACCAAGCAGTTGTTTTTGGATATGCCGGTGTTTTGGTGGTTTCTATTGCGAATCAATGCTTATCTGCTGCCAATCCTGGCAAATTTGATTATTTACCGGGTCATTGACCGGAAATACCGGCGCGGGACCTGGCAGGTAGTCATGGCCTTTTCGGCTTTATTCTTGCTGGCGCTGTTCGGTGAGCTGCTTGACTTCAATGGCCTGGATGCCTGTGCGGGCAGTTTTTATATCATGCTGCCGGTGCTGGAAGGACTGGTGGCATATTGGACCATTCGCTCGGCGGTGCGGGGGAATTACTATTGCCGGGCTATGCTGCTGCCGTTGACTGGGATGCTCATTGCGGGCACGCTGGATGGCATGTTTGGTCATTTTTACTGGCTGCCGGAAAGCGGATCCCTGCTTCCCTATGGCACCTTTACCATTGGTATTTTTGTCCTTTATATCGTGCGGCAGCAGGTTAGCCGGGAACGGTCGCTGGCAGTGCGGGCGGCTGGTTTGGCTGATGCCATGGCCGAGGCGGTGGCCCGTTCTGAGACGGACCGGCTGACCCATTGCTATAACCGGAATCGCATGGATTCGGTGTTGGCAGCAGAAATCAGCCGTCATCGTAGGGAAAAAGATGCCTTTTCTCTCATCATGCTGGATATTGATTTCTTTAAACGAATCAATGACAACTATGGGCACGATGCGGGGGATGAGGTTTTGGCATCTTTTGCCGGATTGATTCGCGACAACATCAAGAAGTCGGATGTGTTTGTGCGCTGGGGTGGTGAAGAGTTCATTCTGGTTTGCCGTGGCTGCTCTAGAGACGAGGCCCAATTGGTGGCGGAACGTTTGCGGCGGCAGGTGGCTTATTCCGATATTTTCCCACGGCAGCGGATTACCTGCAGCATTGGGGTGGCCTCCTGGCAGGGAACAGGGGACAGTGCTGCTGACTTGCTGAAACGTGTGGATACAGCTCTTTACACGGCCAAACGCAATGGCCGCAATATGGTTTGTTGTGCACCTGAAAATGTAGGACTTTCGTCTTGATAATAAAGAAAATTCCTTGACAAAATGAAACTTATCCGCTAATGTAGGGAAAGTGATTTTTGTACATTCAGTGGATGAGGAACAGGAGGGCTTTTGATATGAAGCGTTTATTTACGCGGATAATGGCCCTGCTGTTCCTCTTTTTGTCTGCCGTTGGCCAACCGGCTGGCAGCGAGGCGGCAACCATACAGGACGATTGGTCCTATAGCGGGGCGCAGGATGGCAGCTGGCGTTCTTGCCCGCCTGTGGAGCAAAACGGTTTTAAGACGTGTTATGAGGAGGTCTGGCTGGCCGTTACCTTATTGCCAGCGGATTCCCTTAAGGATACGCTGTTTTTTCAAACCAGTGGCCAGAGTGTACGCGTCATGGTGGGAAATCAGACTGTCTATGAGCAGGAAGCTTCTGGGGATGCGCTTTTTACTTCCTACGGACGACGGTGGCATATGGTGAAGTTGCCGGAACTTACCCAGCAGGAGCAGCTGGTGGTGGAACTTCATGGGAATCGGCGTTTAAGTCTCGTGAATCTGTCGGAATTCAGCCTGGATACCGCCAGAGTTCAGGCGGGCAAGGTGTTCCTGTATGATTTGCCCTATGTGTTGTCCCTGCCGGTGGCTTTACTGCTGGCTTTGATTATCTTGATGTATTATTTCCATCAGACAGCCTGGAAGCAGCTGGACTTCAGTTTATTGCTGCTTTTGCTGGTGATGAGTGTTCTCAGCGTCAGCCTTTCCCATACGGTGCAGTTGTTTTGGGATTGGCCGGCTTTTTGGTGGAATTTATCCCATGGAGCGATTTATTTGCTGCCCCTGGCAGGAAATTTTGTCATCTATCAGATTGTGGAACCGGAGTTCAAAGGGAAAATTCTCTATGTAATTGGGGCCTATGGCATGCTGGCTGCGACAGTAATGGCGGCGGAATTATGCCGTCTTCCGGGATTTCACGGCGGCCTGTATCTTTATTATTTGATGCTTATCCCGTGTCAGGTGTTTGCGCTTTACTGGCTGATGTTGTCGGTGCGCAAGTACCAGAATGTCTACTCAAGGTTTGCCATAGTGCCGATGCTTAGCTTTGGGGCAGCGGGGGTGTTGGATGGCCTGAATCAGCTGCTAGATATTATGCCCTGGAAGACTTATCTGGTGCCTTGTTGTGTTTATATGCTGACGGCCTTTATCATCTGCATGTTGCGGGAACAATTGCTGCGGGAACGCCGGATGCAGGAACAGGTGAATAATCTCGAATATGAGATTGCTCTGGCTATGGAAAAATCGGAGGTCGACGGGTTGACGGGCTGCCGGAATCGGACGGCCTTTAACCGTTTTATGCAGCATCGGGAGACGGAATCCTTTTCCATGATGATGTTGGATATCGACCACTTCAAAGAGGTTAACGATACCCTAGGGCATGATGCGGGGGATAAGGTGCTAAGGAAGTTTGCTGCAGTGGTACGGGAACAGTTGGATAAAAGTCATGAGTTTTTCCGCTGGGGCGGTGAAGAATTTGTCGTATATGTTCCCAGCGCGAATGCAACCGTTGCCTTTCGGCTGGCGGAAAAAATCCGGCAATTGGTGGAGAAAGCGGATATTCTGCAGGAGCAACGGATTACCGTCAGCATTGGCCTGGCTTATTGGCACGGTAAGGATGATTGCAATATTGACTTGTTCCGCCGCATGGATAAAGCCCTTTATCGGGCTAAAAACAAAGGCAGAAACTGCGTAATGCAGGAATAATAAAGGGAAAGTTTACAACGAAAGACGAAAAAACGGCTATTGCCTGGTGGGGGCAATAGCCGTTTTATTATGGCAGTATCAGTCGGACGTTATGTTTTTCGAAGTATTCGCCATATTCGCGAGGAGGTTCTTTTTCGGTGATGACGGCGTCCAGGTCGGAGAGCCGGCAGTAGGTCATAAGGGAGGCTTTGTCGAATTTGCTGCTGTCCACCAGCAGGAAAGATTCAGCATTTTTTTGTGCCAGGCTGCGTTTGATTTCACATTCCAGCGGCGAGGCGTTGGTGGCACCGTGGGCAATGGATATGCCGGTGCTGGCCAAAAAAATCTTCGACAGATTGTAGTTTTGCAGAGCGGCAAGGACGCTGGGCCCTACAAAGGCATTGGAAGGCATGTAAAGGGTGCCGCCGGTGGCGATGATGTTGAGACCCGGGTAGCTGCCCGCCGCGTTGATGACATGGACGCTGGCGGTGACAATGGTAAGATATCTTCGCTTTATCAAATAGGGAATCATGTGCATGGTGGTGGTGCCGGAATCGATGTAGATGACATCGCCGTCCTGTACCTGGGCGGCAGCGGTTTGGGCCACCAGCTTTTTGGCATCTACGTTTCGCCCTTCGCGGTAGGCGAAGGGTTCCGGGGCGCCGGTTTCTTCATCGGCTAGTACGATACCGCCGTAAACTTTTTTGACGATACCGCTGGCTTCCAGTTCGGCAACGTCCCGGCGAATGGTGTTTTTGGATACTCCGAAGCTGTCGCAGAGGTCATTGAGAGAGACGCTGTGGTTGCGCTTCAAGAGTTCATGGATTTGTTGTATGCGGTCTATTTTCATGATAGCCACCTCTTGTGCTTATGTTAATATGTTTGTGAAGTTTTGGGTATGTTTTATGGATATATTATACTTCTAATCGAATTGCATTACAAGGGGATTTTAATATTTATCTTGTTTTGACGTTATTTTTATAGAAACAGACTAAATAATGACAAAAAGTGATGATTTTCGCCGAAATAATATTGACAAAGTGATTAAGCAGGTGTAGATTATAACCATAAAGTTACCAAGAAATTACCAAATGTTTACAAAATAGTAAATAAAGGAGATGCGTTACCATGGGTTACACGTTTATGGTTCCGGCCAAGATTATTTCTGGTGAAAATGTTATTGCTGAATTGGGAAAACACATTGAAGGGAAAGGTAAGAAAGCCCTGATTGTGACGGACCAATTTATGGTAAAGTTTGGCAATGTGGCTAAAGTGGAGGCTGCCCTGAAGAATGCAGGCCTTTCTTATGTAATCTTTGATGGAGCCAACAGTGAGCCCACGGATAAGATTGTGGAGGCTGGTCTTGGTGTATATCAGCAGGAAGACTGCGATTTCATTATTGCCCTGGGCGGTGGCAGTCCCATGGATACGGCCAAGGCCATTGGCTTTATGTCCACGGTACCTGTGGGAACGAAAATCAGTGCCTTCATGCATAAAAATATCGATATGGAAGTTCCCTACTTGGTGGCTATTCCGACTACGGCGGGGACAGGCAGTGAAGTGACGAAAAATACCATTATTTCCGATACCGAGAATAATGTAAAAATGCTGCTGGGCGGCCCGTCCATTATCCCGGCGCTGGCGGTGGTGGACCCCACCTTTACCATGACAGCTCCGCCGAAGGTCACGGCGGCTACGGGTATCGATGCCCTGTGTCATGCTATTGAGGCCTACACTTCCCGCAAGGCCCAGCCGCTGACCGATACCTTTGCCCTTTCGGCTATTGCCAAGATTCATCAAAATTTGCCGCTTTGCTATGCGGATGGCAAGAATGTAAAGGCCCGCTTTGCTATGAGTTTGGCGGCCCTGGAAGCTGGTATTGCCTTCAATAATGCTTCCGTTACCATTGTCCATGGCATGAGCCGCCCGATTGGGGCGCTGTTCCATATCGCCCATGGTGTATCCAACGCGATTTTATTGCCGGCCTGCATGGAATTTGCTATTGAGGAAAATACGGAGCGCTTTGCCGATATTGCCCGGATCATGGGGGTGGCTCAGGAGAATACTCCGGCCAAGGATGCGGCCAAAGCTTTCGTTCAGGAAGTCTGCCGCTTCTGTCAGGCTGTTGGCATTCCGACGCTGGCGGAGCTGGGGGTAAAGAAGGAGGATTTCTTTGCTCAGCTCGACAAGATGGCAGCCGATGCGCTGGAAAGCGGCAGTCCCCAGAATACGATGCGGATTCCTAGCAAAGAAGAGCTGATTGAAATCTACAAGAAATTGTTCTGATGGAAAGCGGGGAGCCTAAGCGGTGGTTTCCCATGAGAGGAGGCAGGTATTATGCCGCTGGTAAATATGAAGGAATTGCTGGCAAAATCGGATGCTGGCTTTGCGGTAGGAGCCTTTAATGTTTCGGACATGGAGATGGCCATGGGGGCCATCAAGGCCGCGGAGGAGCTGAAGGCGCCCCTTATTTTGCAGATTGCCGAGGGCCGTTTGCGCTATTCCCCTTTAGAGCTTTTGGGGCCGGTGATGATAGCTGCGGCCAGGAAATGCACCATGCCGACAGCAGTTCATCTGGATCATGGCCGGACATTGGAAACGGTGCGGCTGGCGCTGAGCCTCGGTTTTACCTCTGTTATGTTTGATGGTTCGCATTATCCGTTGGCGGAAAATATTGAAAAGACCCGGGAAATTGTGACGATGGCGGAAAAATTCGGCGCGTCGGTGGAAGGGGAAATCGGCAGTATTGGCGGTGCTGAGGGGGATATGGCTTCGGCAGATATTCAGGTGACTTCGGTGGCAGAAGCCAAGCGTTTCGCGGAGGAAACGAAGGTGGATGCCCTGGCGGTAGCCATCGGCACAGCCCATGGAAATTATAAGGAAACGCCGCAGCTGCGGATTGACCGATTGAAGGAGATCCATGCGGCACTGGATACACCGCTGGTGCTTCACGGTGGAACGGGACTTACCCCAGAAGATTTCCAAAACTGCCTGGAAAATGGCATTACCAAGATAAATATTGCGACGGCCTCTTATGATAATTCGGCGGCAAAGATTAAAGCCGTGCACAAGGCCAAGCCCAATGCTAACTATTTTGACTTCAGTGATGCGATTTGTGTGGGGACTTACGAAAATGTTAAGAAGCACATGGAAATTTTTGGACTTAAGGGCAAGGCTGGGTTATATAATTAAAGAGGCAGCCTGTTTGCTGGTTGGTATTGGTGGTTTGCTTTTGGCGGTACTTTTTGGCCTGCTGATTAAAGCAACCGGAAAAGATTGAAAAAATCCTTGGAGGGTGTATTGATATGGCACTGATTGAATTTGACCAGAAGAAGGAACGGGATATTGTGTTGATTGGGCGGGTGACGTTGGATTTTAATCCCAATGAAATCAACCGCACCTTAGATAAGGTGGAGACCTTTTCCATGTATTTGGGCGGGTCCCCGGGCAACATTGCCGTCGGCGTGAATCGCCTGGGCAAGAAAGTTGGCTTCATCGGCTGTGTATCCGATGACCAATTTGGGAATTTCGTGCTGAATTATTTTGAGAGCCGGGGCATTGATACATCCCAGATGGTGCGGGCTAAGAATGGGGAGCGCATCGGCCTTACTTTTACGGAAATCAAGAGCCCTACGGAAAGCAGTATTCTCATGTACCGTGACCGGGTGGCCGATTTGGAGATTGCCCCGGAGGATATTCACGAAGATTATATTGCCGGCTCCAAGATTCTGCTGATTTCCGGTGTGGCGCTTTCCAAGAGCCCTTCCCGGGAAGCTTGCCTGCTGGCTTTGCAGTACGCGAAAAAACACGGCACCAAGGTCATATTTGATGCCGATTATCGTCCTTACAGCTGGCGTTCCGACAAAGATATCTGCGTTTACTACTCACTGGTAGCCCGTTTTGCCGATGTCATCATCGGTTCCCGGGACGAGATTGACCTCATTGAGGGGCTGCCGGTGTTGGCCAATGATGTGCCGGATCATGAGATTGCTGAAAAGTACATCGCAAACGGCGCGAAGATTGTCATCATCAAACACGGCAAGAAGGGGTCGATTGGCTATACGGCAGACAAGCATGCCTACAAAGTCGAGTCCTATCACATCAAACTGCTGAAATCTTTTGGCGGTGGCGATGCCTATGCGAGCGCCTTTATCTATGGCCTGCTGGAAGGCTGGAGCGTGCCGGATTCCCTGCAGCATGCCACGGCTCATGCCGCCATGGTGGTGGCTAGCCACAGCTGCTCCAACGCCATGCAGACGGCGGAACAGATTGAAGCCTTTATGCAGGAACATAAGGATGAAAAGGTAATTACGGAACTTGACTGGGAGGCTAAATTATGAGATTCGGCAGATTGGGAACGGAATTGAAGCATGGATATAATGCTATGACCACCCGCGGCAGTGATATGCTGATGGATATCGGCTATCAGGTTATGAAGGAAGGCGAGGCCGTGGATTTCCAGGACAAGGTGCAGGAAACGGCTTTCGTCATTTTGACGGGCAAGGTGGAAGTCGCTTGGGATGGAAAGAAAGAGGTTATGGAGCGTCATTCCCTCTTTGATGAGAATCCCTACTGTCTCCATGTTCCTCGTGGGGTGGAAGTGACAATCAAGGCTTTGATTCCTTCGGAGGTACTGGTGCAGCAGACTGTAAACGACAGGGAGTTTGCGCCGGTGTTTTACCGGCCGGAAGATGTACAGGCGGATGTCTTCGGCAAGGGCCTTTGGAAGGGCACAGCGGAGCGCACGGTACGCACCATTTTTGACTATGACAATGCGCCCTATTCCAATATGGTAAATGGTGAGGTCATCAATAGTCCGGGACGCTGGTCTGGTTATATCCCCCACAATCATCCCCAGCCGGAGGTCTATACCTACAAATTCGATAAGCCGCAGGGCTTTGGCGCTTGCTTTATCGGGGACGATGCCTTCAAGATTACCCATAACAGCTGGTCGGAACTTTCCGGTGGACTTATGCATCCCCAGGTTACGGCTCCGGGCTATGCCATGTGGTACAGCTGGATGATTCGCCATCTGCCGGATAATCCTTGGAAGAAGACGCGGACGGATTTGCCGGAACATACCTGGCTGCTGGACCCTGAGGCCCAGATTTGGGAACCCAAAAGATAAACGATATCCTGCGGAGGAGGGCTTAAATATGGCTAAGACAATCAGACTCACTGTGGCACAGGCTTTGGTGAAGTTCCTTAATAATCAGTATATTGAATTTGATGGAAAAGAAAATCCCATGTTTGCCGGCATCTTTGGCATCTTTGGACATGGAAATGTGGTTGGCTTGGGGCAGGCTTTGGAGCAGGCCCCGGGGCACCTGATCATGCACATGGGGCGCAATGAGCAGGGCATGGCCCATGCAGCTATGGGCTATGCCAAACAGAAGCGCCGGAAACAGATTTATGCCTGCACTTCTTCCGTGGGGCCGGGTGCTGCCAATATGGTGACGGCGGCCGCTACGGCTACCGCAAACTGTATTCCCGTTTTGTTCCTGCCCGGCGATACCTATGCGGACCGCCAGCCGGACCCGGTGCTGCAGCAGATGGAGCAGCCCAATAGCCTAAGCGTCACCACCAACGATGCCTTCAAGGCTGTTTGCAAATACTGGGACCGGGTGACCAGGCCAGAAATCCTCATGACGGCCTGCATCAATGCCATGCGCGTCTTGACTGACCCAGCAGACACTGGCGCGGTATGCATCGCCCTGCCTCAGGATGTCGAGGGGGAGGCTTGGGATTATCCCGAGTATTTTTTTCAAAAACGGGTGCATCATATCGACCGGGTGAAACCCTCTGAGCGGGCTATCCGCGAGGCAGTAGAACTAATTCGCCGCAAGAAGAAACCAATCATGATTTTTGGCGGTGGCGTGAAGTATTCGGAAGCGGAGGATACTTTCCGCAAATTTGCTGAGAAATACGGTATTGCTTTTGGTGAGACCCAGGCGGGCAAGGGAACCATTACCTGGGAACATCCTTTGAACCTTGGTGGCCTGGGGGAGACGGGTGGACTGGGGGCTAACACCATCGCCGCTGATGCCGATCTGGTTATCGGCGTTGGCACTCGTTATACGGATTTCACGACTTCATCCAAGTGGATTTATCAGAATCCGGTAGTGGAGTATCTGAACATTAACGTGAGCAAATTCCATGCCTATAAGATGGATGGTTTGCAGGTGGTGGGGGATGCCGGCGCAGCCCTGGAAATGCTCGATGAAGCACTGGACGCTGCCGGATATCATGTGTCCCAGGAGTATGAGGCTGAGGTAAAGGCGGCCAAGGAAGCCTATGACAAAGAAGTGGATCGTCTCTATCATATTGAGTATACCGGTGAGGATTTCGTGCCGGAGGTCAACGATGATTTTGACTTCAAGAAAGCCGCTAAAGAATTTATTGAATTGACGGGTTGCAGCCTGCCCCAGACCACGGTGCTGGGCACGGTCAATGAGTGCATCGACAAAGATGCCATCGTCGTTGGTGCTTCTGGCAGCCTGCCCGGCGATTTACAGCGGGCATGGCGGGCTAAATCCGTGGGAAGCTATCATGTGGAATACGGTTTTTCCTGCATGGGCTATGAGGTAAATGCGGCTTTAGGCGTCAAGATGGCCGAACCAGACCGGGAGGTCTATGCGCTGGTAGGCGATTATGCTTATATGATGCTCCATTCGGAACTTCCCGCCTCCATTGCCGAAGGCAAGAAGATCAATGTCATTCTCTTTGATAACATGAGTGGCGGCTGCATCAATAACTTGGAAGTGGGCCATGGCCAGGGCAGCTATGGTACGGAATTCCGCCGCCGCAATGATAAGACGGGGCAGCTGGATGGTCGTTTAGTGCCTGTGGACTTTGCCATGAATGCCCGTTCCTATGGCTGCGTGGCGTACACGGTTCACACCATCGAAGAATTGAAGGCAGCTATTGAGGATGCCAAAAAGCAGACGGTTTCCACCCTTATCGATGTGAAAGTTTTGCCTAAGACCATGGTCCATGGCTATGGGGACTGGTGGCGTGTAGGCGTGGCCCAGGTATCGGAAAACCAGAAGGTCAATGAGTGCTACGAAAAGGTTATGAAACCCCATTACGATGCGGCAAGGAAATATTGATTAGCTGAGAGCAGGCAGCACTTCCAGGTGCTGCCTGTTTTTTTCTGGATTTTTCTATTACCAGCAGGCGCAAGATTTTATAGTATCGTGGAGAGAATGCGTGGCTTTGCCTGGGATGTTTCGGTTTTTCTCGCGTTTTCCAAGAGTATTTTATACGGTTTATTATCAATAAAAACAATTTTCTATAGAAACAATAGGAAGAAAATAGATATAATATAATCAAAAGATGTACAAAAGGCGCCAAAACATCACAGAAATTATCAATTTAATAGGAGGACTGGTAATGATGAGTACAGAAAACGCACAGCTTTCCTGGAAAACCAGGATTGCTTACGGATTAGGCGATACAGCCCAGAATGTGGTCTGGGGTGCCATGGGTATCTTAACCTTCTTCTACACGGATTATGCTGGTATCGATCCGGCTATTGTCGGTCTGGTTATGCTTCTTTCACGCTGTTTTGATGGTTTCTCCGATGTTGTCATGGGGTTCTTAGTGGAAAAGACCCATTCCAAATGGGGGAAATCCCGTCCCTGGATTCTTTGGATGAGCATCCCCTTTGCCGTATCGATTATTCTTATCTACACGGTACCGCAAACCACATCGGCTTTGCAGTTTGCCTATATTTTTGTAACGTATAATTTCTGCACGACATTCTGCTACACTGCTTTGAATCTTCCTTATGGGAGTCTTTCGGCGATGATGACCAGACTTTCCAAGGAACGGGACATGCTTTCCATTACGCGTATGTGCCTGTCTCCTTGGGGCCGTATCCTTTCGGTTTCGGCTACGCTGCCGCTGGTGAAAGTATTTGGTGACAGTCAGATGGCCTGGGTTGAGGTCATGAGCCTCTGGGCGGTAGTCGGTTTGGCACTGCTTATTTTCTGCTTCCGCAACTGTGAGGAAACCGTTGTGATTGAAGCACGTGAAAAAGCTGACGACAAGGTGCCGGTAAAACGTGCTTTAAAGGGTCTGGCCGTGAACAAATATTTCTGGGCAGGCATGACCATCTGGATGATGCAGAATGTCATCTTCACCGTCACGGGTACCATTCTTCCCTATTACTGCAAGTATATCTTCAATAATGATTCTCTCTACAGCGGTCTTTATCTTTTGGAAACGCTCGTCACCATTGGCGTAATGGCAATCTTTAGTCCAAAACTGCTCCAGCGCTTTGGCAAGAGAAATATGAGTCTGGGCGGTGTGATCATCTGTCTGGTTGGTCACCTGATTTTCCTGCTGAATCCTGAAGATTTCAACATGCTGGTATTCAGCTGCGTCATTCGCGGCATCGGCTTTGCGCCCATTCAGTCGGTTATCTTTGGCTTCCTGGGGGACGCAGTGGAATATGGTCAGTGGAAGAGTCATCTCCGGCAGGAAGGGTTGGTGTTCTCCGGCGGTTCTGTGGGTACCAAGGTCGGTACAGGTCTTACCAGTGCCATTTTAACAGGGCTTCTGTCCTATGCAGGTTATGTGGCCACTGCAACCGGCTCC
>NZ_JAILKR010000024.1 GCF_024693525.1 Selenomonas sp.
GAGAGTTTCTATGGATGTAATAGATTTTTCGGCGGCCCGCCAGCGGCGGCTGGCGGCGATGGCGCGGACCAAGGCCGGGCCTCAGGCGCGGTTTGCTGCCATGCAGGAGGCGCTCAGCCAGGATGAGCTGACGGCTATGGGACGCATTGTCCAGCAGCATGCCCTGCGGCTGGCCTATCGCATCGTGGCCGCAAGCCCTGTATGGGGGAAGCCCGAAGAAGCGGAGCCGTTGCGGATTTGGACAGAGCTGGAGGCAGTGGTGCCGGTGCTAGCGGATCTGATCATGGCGGAAAGCTATATGCCAGCGGCGGTACGCATGGCAGGCACGCGCCTGACCGCCAATGAGGTCGGCCTATGGGCTGCGCGCCGTATGGTACTTGACTATCTGCTGATATTGATTGATGACAACAGTCGTCCTGACGATTGGCTCGATATCCGCGACAGGGAACCACTGCGCAATGTATTTGCGTATTTAGGCTATGCGATGGATTGACTTACAGGAGAAACGGTGAGGAAATGACGAAGGCATATGACGAAGAACTGCGCGCGAAACTATTGGGCAAGAACGGCCGGAATGGGCAGCCTTTGGGAAACAGTCAAAGGAGCCTTGGCGAGTCGAAACCGCCAATCGCAAGCCCAAAGGCTTGGGGATTCAGCATGATTATCCCGTGAGGATTCACTTTGATGCGGCAATTGATGTTCTTCGTTTATGGTGGCAGATACGGGAAATGAACTGGCAATGCCAGACGGGTTGACCGGGGAGGAGCAGGTTTGCTGGCAGTATTTGACTTGTCAACCAGCGGCAGCCAAGCGTTTAGAGCAGGAGAAGATTCCAGCGCTTGAAGTAAGGGCGGCTTTGGATCGTCTGTTGGGACAGAAAGGCGACGAATAAGCGGAATCGGTTAGAAAAGCGGCAGGAGGGATGGCGATGACTAAGGTGATCTGTACGTTATGCCCGCGGGAGTGCCGGCTCTCCGAGGGACAGGTGGGCTGGTGCCGGGGGCGGACTTGCCGTGAGGGCGAAGTAGTATCCCTAAATTATGGACGATTGACATCGGTGGCCTTAGACCCCATTGAGAAAAAGCCCTTGGCCCGTTTCCATCCCGGGAGTTATATCTTATCGGTGGGAAGTTTCGGTTGTAATCTGCACTGTCCGTTTTGTCAGAATCACGCGATTTCCCAGGCGGGAGCAGAGTTTGCCACGCAGGATGTGATGCCAGCAGATCTCGTGGCCTTGGCCAAGGAGCTGGCGGCCCGGCCCGCAGGCAATCTCGGCGTGGCGTTCACCTACAATGAGCCGCTTATAGGCTATGAATTCGTTCGTGATACGGCAAAGTTGCTGCATGAGGCTGGGCTCAAGGTGGTACTGGTGACCAATGGCATGATAAATGCAGGGCCCTTCCTGTCACTGCTGCCACTGGTGGATGCCTTCAATATCGACTTGAAGGGCTGGCGGCAGCAGGTCTATGATGTCTGCGGCGGCAGTCTGGCGGTAGTGAAGCAGAATATCGCGGCGGCAGCAGCCATGACGCATGTGGAGGTGACGACATTGGTGGTGCCGGGACTAAATGACAGTGCCGCAGAGATGGAGGCGGAGGCAGAATGGCTGGCGTCAATTTCCCCAGAACTTCCCCTTCACGTCAGCCGGTATTTTCCCCGCTGGCAAGCATCAGAACCTGCTACGCCGGTTCCGGTGATTTATAAATTAGCGGATATCGCACGGAAGTATTTGTCCTATGTCTATACGGGAAATTGTTAGGAGGCTTTATGGATATTCAGACAGAATTGTTTCGTTTGCAGGATAAGACTTATCGGGCATTTCACTGCAAATTGATCCCCACCGTTGACCCGGAACGGGTCATTGGGGTGCGGACGCCTGCCTTGCGTCAGCTGGCAAAGAAATTGAATCGCGAGGAGGCGGACAAATTTTTGTCAGCACTTCCCCATCGGTATTATGAGGAAAATCAGCTCCATGCATTTCTCTTAGCAGCGAAGAAAGATTATGCGGAATGTTTAAATGGGGTAGAAGTGTTTTTGCCATACGTGGATAATTGGGCTACCTGTGACCAGCTGTCGCCGAAAGTGTTTCGGAAACAGCGGCACAAGCTTTTGGAACGGATTAATGTCTGGCTGCAGTCAGCGGAAACGTATACGGTGCGTTTTGCCGTGAAAATGTTAATGGAACATTTTCTCGATGAAGATTTTGACCGGTCCTATTTGTCCACGGTGGCAGAGCTTCACTCGGAGGAATACTATATCAATATGATGATTGCCTGGTACTTTGCCACGGCACTAGCCAAGCAATATCAGGTGGCACTGCCCTTCCTGGAAGAAAAACAGTTGGCGGTGTGGACCCATAACAAGGCGATTCAAAAAGCCATAGAAAGCCGGCGGATAACCTTGGAACAAAAGACATATCTGCGCACGTTAAAAATACCAGCAGGCAGAAAGTGTCAGCAGTGAAGCATTCTGAATATGTGCTCACTTGACTTGTTAGCGCTAGTTGACAAGTCAAAGCTGCTTGACCTGTCAATGCCACTTGACAAGTCAGCAAAAGCGAAGTATACTCCTATTACTGACTTAGGTCAATAATAGGAGGTTTTTATGACGAGAGTTCGTAAGGACCCCGCCGAACGCCGGCAGGAATTGATGACAATTGCCAGGGAGCTCTTTTGTGAAAAGGGCTATGAGCAGACCATGGTTCAGGACATCTGTAAAAAGGCCGGCGTGGCGAAGGGGACGTTCTTTTACTATTTCCCGACGAAGGAAGATGTGCTTAAAGCTATTTTTGAATCATGGATGAAGAAGTTCGTGGGGGAATATACACACAAGGCAGAAGGGCTGGATGCTGTTCAAAAGCTTCGCCTCTTTTTGCGAATGTCAGCGCGGGAAAATACCATCGAACCATTGGTCGATAATCTTTGGGCAGAGCATTACAAAGAATTAGTTATGGTGCTTTGGCAACGTATCGTGATGGATGGATTCAATCCACTGTTGCAAAAGATTATTGCTGAGGGCAATGAGACGGGGGCGATGCAGGTCCTGCATCAGGAGGAATGTCTGGATTTTTTTTGGAGCCTTACCGAGGCGTTATGGCCAGATGAAAAGAAGGATATCGTTACCGGTGAGAGCATGGTTATACGCATGGAGATGGCAGCCAGATTGATTGAACAGCTATTTGGCATGGAAAAGGGCAGTATGGTGCATTGGGAAAATGCGGAGTGAGTTCCGCATTTTATTTTTGCAGACTACTGACCTTGGTCAATAAAGGGGATTGATGATGAAAAACAAGACGCGTAATATGATGTTGGGGGGATTGGCCGTGATAATCGCGATAATGGGCTGGCGTATGGCAGGGGCTGAAGAAGATGAGGCCGCAGCGGCCCAGCCGATTGCCGTTTCGACAGATGCGGTTACCTATATTGAAAAGCCGGCGGTTATGCCCCTTTCGGGAAGTGTGGAGGGGCTCACTTCGTCGATTATCAGCAGCCGGTTTTCGGGGCAGGTGACAAATGTTTTGGTGGAAGATGGACAGGCCGTAAGCAAAGGACAGCCATTGTTGGTAATGGATACGGTAGAATTGCGCAATACGTTGCGGGTGGCCCAGAACAGCGTGAATCAGACAAGGGCGAAATATGATAACGACTGTGATGAATACAATCGTTATCAGATTTTATTTGACCGAGGCGCTTATTCCCGTCAGCAATTGGAAACAGCCCGCACGAAGATGCTGGCCAGTCAAGCGGATTATGATTCGGCGCAGGCAAATCTAAGCAGTGCGGAAAAGCAGGTGGCTGAAGCTACGGTGGTAAGCCCGGTAGATGGCGTCATTGCTAATAAAAATCTCACCAATGGACAGAATGTTTCGGCTGGCAATCCGCTTATGACCGTTGAACAGCTTGATGCGGTTCACGTGGTTGTACAGGTCGAGCAGCAGGAGATGGCCTATTTGAAAATGGGGGATTCGGTTGCTATTACGGTAGATACGTATTCAGATAAAACCTTCACGGGCACAGTGGATGTCATCAGTCCGGTGGCGGGGAAAGAAAGCCGCATGTTTCGGGTTAAAGTCAAAGTGGATAATCCCGATGCCTTGCTGAAGCCGGGGATGTTTGTGCAGGTGCAGTTGAATCTGGGAACGCCCAAAACCGTATTGTCGGTTCCGCAAAAGGCAGTGCTAGGACAAAAAGGGGTTCAGTATGTGTTCACGGTGGAAGATGGCAAAGCCAAAAAGGTTCGGGTGGAAACGGGAGATATTGTAGGTGACCGTATCGAAATCGTTACCGGTGCTGATGCGGGGATGGTGGTATTGACGGATAATCTCGATAAGCTAAAAGACGGTAATCCGGTGCAATTAGGAGATGAAGCATGAGTTTACCAGAAATCAGTATCAAGCGGCCGGTGTTTGCCACGGTGATTTTGGCGGCATTAATCCTCATGGGGATTGTGAATTATGGCAAAATGAATGTGGATGAAATGCCGGATACAAGCCTTCCCTATGTTTCGGTGAGCATTACCTATGAAGGGGCGCAGCCGGATCAGGTGGATGCGCAGGTAACGCAAAAGGTCGAGGAAGCCGTAGGTGAGGCCCGCGGCGTCAAACATATTGAATCGACTTCCCGTGAGGGCGAGGCGGAAATCAATGTGGAATTTAATTTTGGCATTGATCCGGCGGCTGCTGCCCAGGAAATTCGCGATAAGGTCGGTGCGATTCGTGGTGAATTGCCCGATACGGTCAAAGAACCGGTTATTTCGCGCTTTGACATGAATGCCCAGCCGGTGGTGTCCATTGCCCTGACCTCGGAAACTGCCAGCCTGCGCGAAATCAGTATCTTTGTTGAGGATGTCTTAAAACCGCGCTTGCAGAAAATCAATGGTGTGGGCCAGGTGACCATCAGCGGGCGGCAGGAGCGTGAGATTCAACTGCTGTTAGACCAGGAAAAGTTGAATGCCTTTGGGTTGACGGTGGCGGATATCGGGCAGCAATTGAAGGCCGTCAATCAGGATGTGCCAGCCGGCAAACTTCAGGATAAAAAGCAACAGCTTTCTGTGCGGACGGCGGGGGATTTCAAGAATGTGCAACAGTTTGATTCGGTTATCGTCGGGCTTCGCGATAATACTCCCCTATATTTTTGGCAGGTGGGCGAGGCCAAGGATACCGTCAAGGATATTACGAGTACCGCCCGCTATGATGGCAAACCGGCGATTGGCATTGCCATCGGCAAGCAGTCCGGCGGCAATGCCGTCAAGGTGGCGACAGCTGTCAAGCAGGAACTGGAAAAGCTGAAACAGGAACTGCCAGCGGGGATGGAAATCCAGCTGGTTCGCGATGATGCCCAGCGTGTGGCCGAATCCATTACCGAAGTTTGGTTTGACCTCATAATCGGCAGTATTTTTGCGGTGCTTATCGTATTTTGGTTTTTGGGCGATTGGCGCAGTACCGTTATCAGTGCTTTGGCAATTCCGGCCTCCATTGCGTCGACGTTCTTGTTTATGAAGGTGGCAGGCTTTTCCATCAACAGTATGTCCCTGTTGGGGCTGTCCTTGTCGGTGGGCCTGCTTATCGATGATGCTATTGTGGTCATTGAAAACATAATCCGCCATCGCAATATGGGAAAAGAGGCCAAGCAGGCAGCGATAGACGGTACGAAGGAAATCGCCTTGGCGGTTATGGCGACTACCTTTACGGTGGCGGCGGTATTTTTACCCGTGGGCTTTATGTCTGGGGTAGATGGACAGATGTTTAAGGAATTTGGCTTGTCGATTGCCTTTGCGGTGCTGGTGTCTCTATTCGTTTCCTTTACCTTGACGCCGATGATGGCAGCTCTTTATCTGCCGGTAGGGGAGCCATCCATGCCCCGCTGCCTGCAAAAGGTCTGGCAGCGTTGGCAGGTGGGCTTTGACTGGGTGACGGCGTGGTATGGCCGAACCTTGCGTTGCTTGCTCCAGGGGGATCGCGGGCGGGTGCTTGGGGTGGCGCTGGGCTTGTTTTTGCTGAGTCTGTGTATTTCCCCCTTTTTGGGTTCCACCTTTATGCCTGCTACCGACCAGTCCCAGTTTACGGTTAAGGTACAGGCGGCATCCGATGCTACGGTGGAAGCAATGGATGCGCAGTCGGCAGAACTTACTGCCGTGCTGCAGCAGCTTCCCGAGGTTCGGCACGTTTATGCCACAACGGCAAATCGGGAGCACAATCTCTTTGTGCAATTGGTGCCAAAGAAAGAACGCAGCCGCAGTCAAAAGGAAATCATTGGGGAGATTCGCCAGCAGTTCAATAAAATTCCAGGGGTTCGCGCGGATTTTGTGGAGAGTGAGGATAAGCCCATTGCTATTTCGATAACGGGGCCATCCCAATCGGAATTGGTACCCTTGGCCGATAAGGTGCAGCAGGAATTGGAAAAGGTGCCCGGCGTACAGGATATTGCCTCAACGTACCATGCGGGACTGCCAACCTTGAATTTGCAGGTTCGAGAAGAGCGCGCCAGTGACCTGGGAATTTCTTCCAGCGCAATTGGCACGACGATGCAGACCATGCTTAGCGGGGCGACGGTGGGAAAATTCAGCGATAAGGATGAGCGGGTGGATATCCGAATGCGACTGGCTGATGATGCCCGCAATCGGGTGGATATGCTGCGTAAAGTTTATGTGCCCAGCGAACATCAGATAGAAGGCAGGGCCATGCTGGTGCCGCTTTCCCAGGTGGCGGCTTGGCAGTACAGCACCAGTTCCAGCGATATTCGCCGCTATGACCGTCAAAAGGAGATTCGCTTGAGTGCCAATGTGGAGGGAACTTCGATGGGAGAAGCCAATGAGGCCTTTTTTGAAAAGATGGAATCCATGCAGGTGCCGATGGGGTATAAAGTCGGACAGGCTGGTGCCGGAAATGATATGGATGATTCCTTTTCGAATATGGCTATGGCACTGGCCATGGCGGTGGCCTTCATCTTTATGATATTGGCGGCTCAGTTTGAAAGTTACAGTGAGCCTTTTGCTATTATGTTTTCACTGCCGCTGGCTATGATTGGTGCTTTGGCGGGGTTGTTTATTGCTGGCAGCGAATTGAGTCTCGTATCCCTTATCGGCATTATGATGCTGATGGGCCTGGTGACGAAGAATGCGATTTTGCTCATCGATTTTGCCAAGCAGCGTATTGAGGGCGGGGTTCCCTGTAAGGAAGCCTTGGCGGAAGCTGGATGCATTCGCCTGCGTCCAATTTTAATGACTAGTATCGTGATGATATTTGGCATGTTGCCGATAGCCTTGGGGCTTGGCCCCGGCGCAGAGGCGCGGGCTCCGATGGCCCATGCTATAATCGGCGGCGTGCTCACTTCAACTTTGCTGACGCTGGTGGTAGTTCCCACTATCTATGATTTGATTCATCAGTGGCGAAGACGGGAAGAAAATCGTTAAGGTTTTGCTGGTTTTGTGTTATAATGCTAATGGATAATTTCGGCAAGGGAAAGTCGGTGCTTAGGTACTGCCTTTCCCTTGCCTTCGTTTAAGATGAGGACGCGTATAACAGTTGTGAGGAAGGGGTAACGATGAAATTCTTCCACCTGTCGGATTTACATATCGGCTTGAAATTAATGAACCATGACCTGGCGGAGGACCAGGATCACATTCTTCGGGAAATCGTGGAGTTGGCAGAGGTGCGGCAGCCAGATGCCGTGGTTATTGCCGGGGATATATACGACAAAGCCATTCCGTCGGCTGATGCCGTGTCGCGGTTTGACCGGTTCGTGACAAACCTGTCCCAGAGTGTGCCCCAGGCGGAAATTATGATGATTTCGGGAAATCATGACAGCGCCGAACGGGTCAATGTATTCCGTCAGGTGCTGGCGCGTCAGCACATCCATATGATTGGCCGGCCGCCTGAGCTGCCTGGTGAGTGGATTGCGAAAGTCACGCTCACCGATGCCTATGGCCCCGTGAATTTTTATCTGCTGCCCTTTGTGAAGCCTTCCATGGTCAAATTGATTACGGGGACAGATAAAGATGGCAACAATTTCTCTTATGATGAAGCGGTGCATCGCTTGATTATGCGGGAAGAGCTATCTGAGCAGGAACGAAATGTACTAGTCAGCCACCAGTTTTATCTTTCCACGGGAAAAGACGATACAATTGAACGGTCGCCATCGGAAATGGTGACCGTGGGTAATATCGATTCGGTGCAGGGGGATATTTTAAATCGCTTCGATTATGCGGCGTTAGGGCACATCCATAAGGCCCAGCGGTTAAATGGCAAGGACTGCTATCGCTATTGTGGTACGCCGATTGCCTGCTCCTTTGGCGAGGAAGGCCAGGTGAAAGGCGTGATAGAAGTAGAGCTCAAAGAAAAGGGAGAAGTCGTGACGACGATGCTTCCCTTGAAACCCTTGCGGCAGGTGCGCACCATCAAGGATACCCTGGAAAATGTGCTGGCCCAGAAATCGGAGGACTATGTCAGCATTACCCTGACGGATGCAGAGAATCATTTGGCAGTTGATGTGCGTGACCGGCTGGAGGCTTGCTTCCCCAATTTGCTGCATGTAGGGCGTGAGAGTCGGGAGGAAGCGAACTATCAGCTGGAGCAGGAGCGGGCCGTACAGTTGTCTCCCTTTGCTCTTTGCCGGGATTTTTTGCAGGATCTCGACGGGGAGGAAGAGAATTTGTTGGCGTCGATTATCAATGAGGTGCAGGAGGCGGAGAAATGAAACCAATCCAGTTGACCATTCAGGCATTTGGTTCCTATGGGGAACGGGCCGTCATTGATTTTACCAAGCCAACCCAGAATCTTTTCTTGGTAACGGGGGATACTGGTGCGGGCAAGACCACGATTTTTGACGCCATTGTCTATGCCCTTTATGGCGACAAAAGCGAAAAAAATACCAACAAAAATGCCTTGATTCCCAATTTGCAAAGTCAGTTCGCGACGCTGGATGTGACGCCCTTTGTGGAGCTGGTCTTTAGTGAGACGGTGGGGGGACGGGATGAGCTTTATATCGTCCATCGGGTGCCCCATCATCGGCGCAAGGCCAAACGCGGCAATTCCGAAGTAGAGGAGAAGGAATCGGTAACGCTGACCCTGCCGGACCATACGGATTATCCGGGCAATAAGGAGGCAGTCAATGAAAAACTTCGCGAGTTGGTGGGGCTTACGAAGGAACAGTTTATGCAGGTGGGCATGATTGCCCAGGGCGATTTCATGCGTATCCTGCGGGCGCCTACCAGCGATAAACGCGAAATCTTCCGGCGCCTCTTTAATACGGAAATCTTTGATAAGATTGTCAGCCGTTTGGGGGAACGCAACAGCCAGTACCGGGAGGAGCTGCAAAATGTCCTGCGCCGTTGCCAGACAAAGGCCGAAGATGTGGTGGTTCCTGAGAACTTTCCACAGCAGGCAGAAATGAAAGAGCTAGTGCAGAAAATCCGCAAGGATAAGATGCCAAGTCTGGTTGATTTTGAAATGCTGCAAACATATCTGAATGAAGCTGGTGAAGTGCTGGTTCGGGAGGCGGAAAAAGCAACTGCCGAGGCAGTTGCAGCCCAAAAGAGATATGATGCAGAAAATGTCGAACTGACAAAGGCTGAGGCTTTGAAGGTGTCCTTTGACCAGCTTAGCGAGGCGACGGAGACGTGGCAGGCCTATAAGCAGCGAGAAACTGACATGATGGATAAGGAACAGTGTGCGGCAAAAATCCAAGCAGCGTATGCGATTCAAGCGGTTTATCAAGCCTTGGAGCGTCAGCGAAAAGCGGTGGCGGAGACCGAAATGCTGCAGCAGCAGTATGATAGGGCGTTGCCAGAACTAATGCAGCAGGAAGCTGAGGCAGGGAAAGCCGTAGTGGCAGCCAAGAAGGAAAAGGATAAAGCAACGGAAGTCTTTGGTAAGGTTCAGGCGGAAGTTGAGGCGGCTTTGGAAATCTTTGCGGAAGTTGCAGCGAAGACGGAGGAGATTCAACGCGCAGCCAAGGTTTTGAAGGAGACAAGGGATAACGCCGAACAGGCTCAGCAAAAATTGGCAGCGTATCAGAAGCAATTGGAAGGCTGGCAGCAGCAGGTGAAACAGTTGCCGGAGTTAACGCTGGCAAAGGTCAAGGGGGAGCAGCAAGAACAGGCGCTGCGGCAATATGAAAGAGAAATCAATGCCGGAATTGATTTAGGCAGGGAAATGAAAAATGCCGAGGTTGAGGCTAAGCAGGCACTGTCGCAATATCAGGTGGTACAGCAGGCTTATCAAGAAAAGCGCGCCAACTATGAGTGGGAACAGCAAGTGTTCCTCAATGCCCAGGCGGGATTATTGGCAGAGTCTTTACAAGCGGGAAAGCCGTGTCCGGTTTGCGGTTCGCTGGAACATCCACATCCGCGGGTACTTGAGGCGGCGGCTAAACCGTTGGCCCGCGAAGAATTGGAGCGTTTAGCGGCTGAGGTGACAGCCCTCAATGCCAAGCAGCAGGCGGCTGCGGAGAAGTCAGGCAAGGCAAATAACAATTTTGACAAGTCAAGAGAGCAATTTGATTTGTCACTGGACAAACTACGTCAGGCGGTACCGGGATGTGAGGCAGCCCAAACCCTTAATGAAATCCGGCAGAAGGTCAGGAAACAACTGGAAGAATGCGAGGAATTGCTGGGCAATCTGACTGGTCAAATTAAGAGTCTGGAAATTATCCAGCAGCAACTTGACCAGTCAACGGAAATGATGGCGAATTTACAGGGCGATAAGGAATCTTTGGCTGAAAAATGCCAGCTTGCAAAATCCCAGTTGGAGACTGCCGAAAAGACGCAGAAGATCTTGCTGGATAAACTGCGCTTTGCGACCAAGGAAGAGGCAATACAGACAAGGGGAAAGGCCAGAGAAAAATTGGCCGCATGCGAGGATGCCTATGCTAAGGCTGATAAAGTGGCCAAGGATGGGCAGGCCAAGCTGGCAGAGGCCAAGACGGTCCTTCGCCAATGCCATCAGGAACTGCCAGTCAAACAACAGCAGAGTCAGGAGCTGCTGCTTTCCTATCAGGATGCTATGCGGGAAAAAGGGATGAGCGAAGAGGACTGGCAGGAATTTGTCCGCGGATACGAGGAAAAAAGTGCTGTGGACATGCAGCAGGAAGTACAGGCTTGGCGGGATGCTTATAATGCCGCAAATGGCAGTCGTGAGGCTGCCCAAAAAGCAGTGGCGGGAAAAGAACTTCCAGATCTTGCGGTATTCCAGAGGAAAAAGGATGTGGCGCAGGAAGCGCTTCAGCAGGCGTCGGAACGATTGACAGAAGTCAAGGGCCAGTCGGAACGCAATGAGCGGGTAAGGTCCCAGCTTAACCAGCAGCTTGGGTTACGGGCAGACCTTGGGAAAGAGGCCTGTGCGGTCAACAATCTCTATGAGCGCTTATCGGGAAAGCGCAGTGGCGCGCGTATGGACATTGAAACCTATGTCCAGCGGTACTATCTGCGGCAGATTTTAGGAGCAGCCAATCGGCGGTTCCGGGCGATGTCCGGCGGACAATTTGAGCTCAAGATGCTCGACGATACCGAGGCGGCACGTGGCGGCAATCATGGCTTAGACCTCAAGGTGCTACATACGGTGACGGGCAAGGAGCGGGCGATACAGACCCTGTCCGGTGGGGAATCCTTTATGGCGGCCCTTTCCCTGGCTCTGGGGTTATCTGACCAGATTCAGGCCAATATGGCTTCGATTCATCTGGATGTATTGTTTATCGATGAGGGCTTTGGTTCCCTTGACGATAATTCCCGCAATGAAGCCGTTCATGTCCTGCAAAAGATGGCGGGAAGCGCCAAGCTTATCGGTATCATATCCCATGTTACGGAACTCAAGCAGGAAATCGATAATCAACTGGTGGTCACCAAAAACGACAAGGGAAGTCATGTGGCATGGCAAATCAGTTGAGGATATAGTATACTAGGAATGCTCTGGCAGTGGTTTATAAATCGGTATTTTATCAATGAGGTATGAAAGATTAGTATGGATTATCAAGATAAAACAAAATCGATTGAGGAGATGCAGGAACTCTTCCGCTTGATGGTAAACGCCCATGAGCAGATGAAGTTTGCTACGTTGTCCTTGTATCAGGCTTGTAAGGAAACCAAGGATGTTGTGGGAAAACGAGGGATTGAAGAGTATTTGAAAATCCTGTCGGTGCAGGAACGCTGGCTGGATTTGGTGAAGAAAAACAATAAAGCAATCAAAACATCCTATGATAATGTTGTTCCGCTGCCAAACCTTGAGGCTTTGGATCAGGTTGACCGCACGTTGGAAGAATACTGTCCGGCTAGGATTCGGCGGCAGATTGCAAAACACCTGTCGATACTGGAAACTTTTAAGGATGATTTGAAGCATATGCCAAGTTATATTGCAGAGCCGTGCCGGTATCATATCGTGACGAATCTTGGCAAAATTATGCCGGGAGAATGTTACCGCTGTGCGATTTTATATGATACGTATGAATTAGATCCGCCCAAACGGTTGCGAGCAGAATGCCGGTGCAATTCTGGAGAAGGCAATCGTTGATTTTAGGAGAGAAAGGTCGAAGCTGTATCATGGGATATATCCGGACATTGTTTCTTGCTATTGTAGGGGGCTGGTTGTTTTCTTATATCAATGCCCCCCTTCCTTGGACGCTGGGCCCTATTGTGTTGGTGTCCTTGGTGGGGCTGGTTCAAAAACATCCGATGGTCTGGAGCATCAAAATTCGTAACGTGGCTTTGGTGCTGTTGGGGTATGCCATGGGACGGCCTTTTACGATCGAAACATTGCAGGCAATTGCCGCGCAGCTGCCGTTGATGCTGTTGGCCACGTTTGTTACGGTTAGTGCCGGTATTTTCACGGGCTGGCTGATGTATAAAAAGACAGCGATTAATTTTACGACCTGCTTGCTTGGCTGTGTGCCCGGGGGATTATCGCAAATGGTAGTTCTTGCCGCTGAGATGAAAAATGTTGATCTTACAGCGGTAACGATTATGCAGACATTGCGGATGTTGTCCGTGGTGTTTTCCATTCCATTTTTGACGATTCATATCCTTTCGGATGGTCCGGTGACGGCCGGTGCCGGCATGGATTTTGCAACAACAGCAGATATGTCTTCGGTACTGATGTGGGCTGCGGTAGCGGTTTTGGGTGCTATCGTGGGGAAGTGGATTCATCTGCCTACGGCAACGATGTTGGGGCCAATCTTGGCGGTGGCTGCAGTGGTCATCATGACGGATTGGACAGCGGTTCCCGTTCCGCAGCCGCTTCTTTATGCTGCGCAGCTTTGCGTGGGCGCTTTTATCGGCAGCAGCATTGAACTGCAGCGCATTGTGAGTTATCAAGGCATGGGGCCTGTGCTGTTAGGTGGCGTTTTACTGGTCCTGTCTGTGTCGATGGGAATGGGGGTGATGGTGTCGGCTTTGACGGGGGAAACTTTTGCTACCTCCTTTTTGAGCACAGCTCCCGGCGGTTTGACGGAAATGGGCATTACCGCCCTTACCGTTGGCGCAAATATTTCTACAATGACAGCTTATCAGCTAACACGGCTGCTCTTTATCATGTTGATTTTTCCCTATGTGGCAAAGGGCGTGGTAGCTTTATATGAACGAAAGTACGGAGGTCATGATAAAGATGACGCGTGAAGAGCAATTAAAAAAAATTAAGGCGGCAGATGAGGCCTATTATGGCAATTCTGGGGAGACAATACTGTCTGATGCAGAGTATGATGCACTGCGTCACGATTACATTGAGCGTTATGGGACGGCGGATCTTGATTACGTTCCCGGCGCAGAGCTGGGCGCAGAGAAATTCCGTCATCCTCATGAGGCAAAGTCGTTGGGGAAGATTGATGAATCGGAGGCGGATAAACTGCAGACATATATTGAAAAATTCCTGCCGATTATTGTCGAACCCAAGTTGGATGGCTGTAGTGTAGTCGTATATCCGCAAGAGGGAAAGCCGATGTATGTAACCCGTGGCGGTGGTGATGAGGGGGATATTCTGACACGGTTTCCCATCCACCCTCGCCAGGAAGCTTATACGGCAGAATATCCGATACGTGGCGAAGTATTTATGGACTTTGCGTCGTTTGAAGCGATGAATAGGGAATTGACAGCTATGGGGGAAAAGTCCATGGCTAATCCTCGCAACAGCGTCAATCCGATTCTCACGGGCGGAAAACATCCGGAATTTGTGAAATATCTTCGATTTATGGCTTACGATGTCATGGGCGTTGATTGGAGTGAAACGGAAAAAATCCAATACATTAAGGAGCACACGCCTTTTGCGGTACCGGAACAGAGCCTCCGTCGATTCACGGATGAAAGCCCAGCAGAAGTTGCGGCTGCTATTCCTGGAATATATCGTGAGTATGAGAATACGCTTGGCTATCCCATTGATGGGATCGTTATCAAATGTGATTGGGAGAATTCGTTAGAGAAATTTGGGACTACCGGCCACCATGATAATAACGCGATTGCGTGGAAACCCAATCAGATTCCAGTGACCAGTACGGTTCGCGATGTGCATTGGCAAGTGGGTAAGACCGGTGCACTGACCCCTGTGGCCGATATTGAGCCGGTGGATATCCTCGGCTCTACGGTATCAAATGTCAACTTGCATAATATGAATGTGGTAAAGCGCTTGGGGGGCGTGGCAAAAGGAGATAAAGTAGGGGTCATCAAGGCGAAGCTCATCATCCCGCAAATGGTCATTGTGTATGAACACAATGGCGGTGAGGAAATTGAGGCGATTACCCATTGCCCGTATTGTGGCGCCCCTTTGCAGGAGCGGGAGAATGCTGCTTCGGACAGCGAGGATGACACGAATTTATTTTGCGTAAATCCCCATTGCAAGGAACGTCTTGCGCAGCAGATTGGATTCTTAGCAAAACGGAATGTACTCGATATCAAAGATCTGTCGATTGACCGGGCGAGGGCCATTGTAGCAACTTTTCCGGAAAAGGCAGAAAGGTTTGGCCCCTATATGATTTTTGACTTGACGGTGGAAGACATCCGTACGGCCATCATCACCCCGTTTGCGGAACTTACCTCCACTAAGGCAAAGATTGAAGCAGAAGCCAAGAAGGGAAATATCATTACCGCGGCTGATCTTGAGGATAAACGCGACCTCAAGAGTCCGGATAAATTAAAAGAAGCCATTGAAGGCGCAATCCAAGAGGTAGACATTCCGCGGTTTATCAAGGCGCTGCTCTTTGATGGTATTGGCGATAATGTGGGGAAACTATTGGCGGAAAAATATCATACCGCGGACGAAATCCTGGCGGCAATAAAGCGGCAGGATGCCTTTGGTGAAATTGACGGAATCGGTCCACGAACGGAAATGCTTTTACAGGGGGCGGTGTTTTCGAATCGCTTTGAAGAACTCTTGAAATACATTAAGCCGCAGGATTATGTGGTTCGTGAAATCGATACAGAGACGATGCCCTATGCAGGAAAAGTATTTGTCCTGACGGGAAAAGATCCGGCAGGTAAGCCGCGAAGCTTTTATAAGGAACTAATTGAAGGTGTGGGGGCCAAAATGGGGGCCGCGGTTAGTGGCAACACGGACTATCTTATCCTGGCAGATCCTAACAGTACGTCAAGTAAGGCGGAGAAGGCACGAAAACTCGGGACGAAGCTTTTGTCGTATCAGGAGGCCGTAGAAATGCTTCAGTGATTCTGCTCGATGAAGGTTTTTTCGATGCTATCGCGAATAATAAACATAGAAAAATAGTTTTGGCCAGGATGGGAGGAATCTAAATGACCGATGTTAAGAAGCCGGTGCGTGATGCATTGGAGCAGCTCAAAGAAAAGCAGTCGTTTGAAAGTAGCTATGCAGAAATCAATAAATTCCAGGCATTAATCAATACTTTTGCAGGTTTGGAATACGCTTGTGAACTTATGGCTGATGAAATCAGTGTGAAGACAGGGGAAAGCCGCGAAAAAATCCTGGAGGAATATTATCGCCGGGCTGGAATCTTAGAATAAAGGGAAAAGAGGCTGGGAAGAACAGCTCTGCAAATAGGAAAATCCGTTGACGTAGAAAAAAAGTCAACGGATTTTTTTGCTCTGATAATAATGAGAAAATTTTAACAAATACTTTCCTTCGAAAGCGAATTATGCGATAATATAGATAGAAATAGTTGTAATCGGATATTTTGAGGAGGCTGATGAACATGGATGTCAACCTTGAAATTCGCACGGAATCGATTGCAGCGGCGCCTCGTGTTAATATTGATGAGGCCAAGACCTCTCGTTATGGACTAGGGAAGGCCCGGAAGAGAAAAGAAGAGGAACCCGAGCGCGGAGCTGAGGGGGCGGCGTATAATCTCGAGCTTATGGATGGCAGCAAATCGAGATTATCCACGGCCTTAGGGCGATTGTCACCGGAGCAAATGCGTATTTTTCGTGCGGGAGTATTACAAGTGTACGAAAAAATGAATTCAGCACAAAAGGCCTGAGCATGAAGTTAGCGGAGTAACGAGTCAGGTCAGAGGCAGAAATCAATGAGACCAGAACCAACAGGCCGGCAGGGGAGCAATAGCCCCTGCCGGCCTGTTGCGATAAAAATGAAGAAAATATGAAAAAACTGTTGACAAGGTGAGAAGATGCGTGTAATATAGTACAAGTCGTCGGCAAAAGCGATGGAGTGATTGCTGGGGCAAAAGAATTCTCAGGGTAAGCGAAAAAAACTTCAAAAAAGTTGTTGACAAGCTTGAGAGAATGAGATATGATGTAAAAGCTGAATCGCGCAGGACTTCAAAAGATTCTGACGATAAGGTAAGATTGTTCTTTGAAAACTAAACAATGTAAAATGAAATCATGCAACATGATTTAAGCCAGATGTTAATGAAGCTTCGGCTTCATATTTAAAACATCGATTGGTATGAACAACATAGCAATCGGCAATTTCTTTTAAGTAGCGAACAGCAATCTTGATTGCTTGTGAGTCACTTACATAAATTACTTTCGTAATTTATGAACCATAGAATAATTGAGAGCTTGATTGAGTTCTTCAATATAATTTATTGGAGAGTTTGATCCTGGCTCAGGACGAACGCTGGCGGCGTGCTTAACACATGCAAGTCGAACGAGGCGATTGAAAGCTTGCTTTTGAAAGCCGAGTGGCAAACGGGTGAGTAACGCGTAGACAACCTGCCGCAAAGATGGGGACAACAGTCCGAAAGGACTGCTAATACCGAATGTTGTGCAATCTCCGCATGGAGGATGCATTAAAGATGGCCTCTACTTGTAAGCTA
>NZ_JAILKR010000053.1 GCF_024693525.1 Selenomonas sp.
CAAACTGTAATTTGTACCCCAAAAAGGTCCGCCATTATCAGCGGACCTTTTCTTTGTATACTATGAAATTATTAACTTCCTACCCCGCTTGGCGTTGGCTGGACTGGCGGCTCACTGCCATCTTCCATGGAGCTCTTAGAGGACAGTTTGCTCTTTTGCTCCGTGATGAAGGCCTGCATGATGATGAATACGCAGAGCAGTGCACCGACCACAATCTTCGTCCACCAGGCCGAAAGCGTTCCCTGGAAGCTGATGAAGGTCAGGATAACCCCCTGAATCAGCACACCGACCAGGGCGCCGGGAATAAAGCCTACACCACCGGTCAAAAGCGTACCGCCGATGACCGATGAGGCGATGGCATCCATCTCCATGCCGAGGCCGTGCAGATTGTAGCCCGTCAGCATAATCAGGCTGTAGGCAAGGCCGCCCAGCGAGGAGCAGAAGCCCGAAATGGCATAGACCATAACCTTCGTGCGGAACACCGGCAGACCCATGAGAGCCGAGGAGGACTCACTGCCGCCGATGGCAAAGACCGTGCGCCCGAACTTCGTATAGCCCAGCACGATAGCGGCCACGACAATCGTCAGCAAGGCGACGATGGCGCCAATCGATACAAAACCGACGCCAAGGTCTACCCGGTAACTGGCCAACGCGACCCAGGTTGGATTCTCAATCTGAATCGTATCCTGCGAGATAACGGCCGTCAGGCCGCGGCAGAAGAACATGCCGGCCAGCGTAATGATAAAGGGCTGCAAATCAAACTTCGATATGATATAGCCCTGCGCGGCGCCAAACACCGTGCCCATCACCATGACAAGCAGGACACAGAGCCCCACGGGCAGGCCCGTATTGGCGAGCAGCCAAGCGAGCACCATGCATACCAGAGCGAGCACTGCGCCCACCGACAAATCGATACCGGCAATGATCAAGGTGAAGGTTATCCCCACCGTGACAATAATCAGCGCCGCATTATCGATGAAAAGATTTAGAAATACCTGGGGCCGCATAAAGCCTTTGTACATGGCAATGCCGGCGCCATAGAGAATGGCGAACAGCAAGACCGTCACAAAGAAAGAAAAATACTTGGATGCAATGAGATGGTTCAACTTGTTTTTCATGCCTGCTCCGCCACCTTTCCATCAACGGAAGCTTTTTTCCCGTTCTGTTTCGACATCCGGCGCGCTTTCCACGCATCAAACATCTCCTGTGCCTTCTTGGACTGAATCAGGCAGATGATAACCACCGCAATGGCCTTGACCACCGGCAGCTGGTCAGCCGATACGCCCAGTGCATACATCGTCGTGGTAAGCGTCTGAATCGTAATAGCACCGATAACCGAGCCGCCGATGTAGAACTTGCCACCCGAAAGCAGGGTTCCACCAAGCGCCACCGCCAAGATCGCATCCATCTCCATATTGAGGCCGGCATTATTGGCATCAGCGGCACGGATAAGCGAGCTTTCAATGAGGCCCGAAACCCCGGCGCAAAGCCCGGAAAAGGCATAGACCAGGAAAATGACCAGCGTTACGTTGATACCAGCATATTTTGCCGCCGTTGCATTGATGCCGACGGACTGGACAAACAGTCCAATGCTGGTTTTCTTCATCAACACGGCCACCAACAGAACCATCGCCAAGGCGATGAAAATATTCGTGGGCAGCGGCATACCGGGCAGGAAGCCAGCAATGTACTCAAAGGGCTTATAATAAACCGTGATAATCTGTCCCTCGGTCATGAGTTGGGCCACGCCACGTCCGGCCGTCATAAGGATAAGCGTTGCTACCACGGCCTGAATCTTGAATTTCGCGACCAATAAGCCGTTCCACATGCCGCAGAGTACGCCAACACCGATAGCGGCCAGCACAGCCAGGGCCATCGGCATTTGAGCCACGCCATCCCCGCGGCCGCCAATCATCGTGCAGACTACAGCGGCCGAGATAGCCACCACGGCACCAACCGAAATATCGATACCGCTGGTGGCAATGACGAAGGTCATGCCGAGAGCCAAGATAATAAGGGAGCAGGAACGGTTCAAAATATCCACCAGGCGTCCATACAGCCTGCCATCCTCGGTCAGCTGTATCGACAGGAACCCATCGACAAAAATCGTATTGAAGACCAGCAGCACCAGCAGTGCTACTACCGGCAGGAACAGGGAGCTTCCCGCAAATCTTTTCAGCATACCCATCAGGCCGCACCTCCTGCAATTGCTTTCATGACACCGTCGGAACTGATATCATCGCCGGTCAGCTCTGCCACCTTGCGGCGGTCGCGCATGACCACCAGCTTGGTGCAGGTACGGACCATCTCATCCATCTCCGAGGAGATGAATACGACCGACATTCCGCGCTGCTTGGCCAAGGAAATCGCCATCTTCTGGATTTCCGTCTTGGTGCCCACATCGATACCACGTGTCGGTTCATCGAGAATCAACAGATTCGGCTGGGTTGCGAGCCAGCGGGCAATGATTACCTTTTGCTGATTTCCGCCCGACAGATTCTTTACGAGCTGTTCGCGGTCAGAAACCTTGATTTTGAGCAGCTTGATACAGTCGTCAGCAATCTTGCACTGCTCCTCGTAGGGAATGTGATGCATGATGCCGTCTTTGGCCTGCATCGCCAGAATGATATTTTCCCGTACGGACAAATCGCCAATGATTCCCGAGCGCTTCCGGTCCTCCGGACAGAACCCGATTTTCTCCTTCATGGCGTCCATCGGCGTCTTCAGGCTGATTTCTTTCCCATTGATGCGGATGGAGCCCTTGTGGATCGCTTCGATGCCGAAGAGCAATTCCGCCGTTTCCGTACGGCCGGAGCCCAGCAGGCCGGCAAAGCCAATAACTTCGCCCTTGTGGATGGTGACATCCACCTCCCGCAGCTTGCCGACGGCACCGATTCCCTTGGCATCGAGGAATACCTCCTCCGACGGCGTGCTCTTTTCGGCAAATTTATCCATATCCTTGACCGCGCTCAGGTCTTTGCCCACCATTTTCGCGATGAGTTCGAGCCGCGGCAGCTTCGATATTTCATAAGCCCCGACAAGTTCCCCATTGCGCAGTACCGTAACGTGGTCACAGATTTCATAAATCTGGTCGAGGAAATGGGAGATAAAGACGATGCCCATCCCCTGCCGCTGCAGCTGCCGCATGATCTTGAACAGATGCTTGGTCTCCTCCTCATTGAGGGAGGAGGTCGGCTCGTCGAGAATCAAGATTTTCGCATCGACATCGACGGCCCTGGCAATGGCAATCATCTGCTGCAAGGCGACCGAATAGTTATCGAGGGTCTTGGTCACATCAATATGAACATCCAGCTTCGCGAGCAGCTGCTCGGAGCGCTGGTTGATTGTTTTCCAGTCAATAAAGCCGTGTTTTTTCGGCTCACGGCCAATAAAGATATTCTCTGCTACCGTGAGATTCGAGCAGAGATTTACCTCCTGATACACCGTCGAAATGCCGCATTCCTGCGCCTCTTTCGGCGTTTTTGGTGAAATGGGCTTGCCATTCATCACAATCGTACCGCCATCGCGCTGATATACCCCGGTCAAAACCTTGACCAATGTCGATTTGCCAGCGCCATTTTCCCCCATCAGGGAGTGGATTTCCCCAGCGTGGAGCGTAAAATTGACGTTTGATAATGCCTTAACGCCTGGGAATACCTTATCTATATACCGCATCTCCAATAAAGCTTGTGCCATAATCGTCACCCCTAATCAGGAAACTGAATGATCATCGGAATAAGATAGGAATAAGGAAAATGATTGCTATCTGTTCGATATGGATAAAACGGCCGCGTCCGAACTCATACGAAGCGGGCGCGGCCCTTTATCCTAACCTATATGAATGAAAACAGGTATTAGTATTTGCGATCCGGAAGGGTCTTAGCGGCAACATCTGCCGGGAATACGCCTTCATCAACATAGACAAGTTTTTCGACTTTCTCACCAGCGAGGATTTTCTTAGCCGTTTCCATGAGCAGCGGTCCCTGCAGCGGGTTGCACTCAACCGTGCAGTTAGCCTTGCCATCAATCATAGCCTGGAACATGCCTTTTACGCCATCGATGGAGATAATCGTGATATCTTTGCCCGGTTTGAGGCCGGCTTTCTCGATTGCCTGGATGGCACCGAGAGCCATGTCATCGTTATGCGCAAAGAGGATATCGATTTTCGGACCATAGGATTTGAGGAAGGACTCCATGACTTCCTGGCCTTTCTGACGCGTGAATTCACCCGTCTGAGAAGCCAGCAGGTTGTATTTACCAGCATTGGCCGATTTTGCCATAGCATCTTTAAAGCCTTCCTGGCGGCGGATTGCTACAGAGGAACCAACCGTACCTTCAAGGACTACGACATTGTACTGGCTGCCGCCATCACGCGGAGTCTTTTTCTCTTTGGCCATGTACTCATCGATCCATTTGAAGACGTTGTTGCCTTCTTTGACCGAATCCGTACCGATTTTAGCAACATAGAGCGAATCGTCGCTGAGTTTGACATCACGGTCAACAACGATGACCGGAATCTTGGCATCTTTTGCCTCTTTCAGGACCGTATCCCAGCCCGTCTCAACGATTGGAACGAAAGCGATGATATCAACGCCCTGGGCAATAAAGGAACGAATTGCCTTAATCTGGTTCTCCTGCTTCTGCTGTGCATCCGAGAACTGCAGGTTGATACCTGCATCTTTAGCTGCCTGTTTGATGGATTCCGTATTCGCTGTTCTCCATTCGGATTCCGCTCCGATCTGGGAGAAGCCCATCGTAATCTGTTTACCACCTGAACCTGAGCCGCTGCCACTGCTTGCAGACTGTTCACCGCCACAGCCGGCGACAACGACCATCATAGCTGCTGCCAAAAGTAATGCAATGATCTTTTTCATGTTTTCGTCTCCTTTGCTTTTCGTACTTTAACCAGTACATTTTTTGCGGCTCTGCTGTAAATCTTTCCCTTGTCCTTCACCTCATTTCCCTGGAAAAGATCTCCTCGCCAGTTTCAGGATTCCCGTCTCTCTGTTTTCTGTTCTCGTGCACAGAATAGTTTACAAACAATCCTGTTTATTGCCAATAGTCAGACGATATAAAAAACAGTACTGCCCCCAACGGTAAAAATAACCCCTTATCCTTGCCACAGAACCATTTTTGTTCTCTGCTATTACAATACACGTTCCCCTTTTTGTTGTCAACATATTTTTTATTCTTTGTT
>NZ_JAILKR010000056.1 GCF_024693525.1 Selenomonas sp.
CTCTTTGACTCACCATAATCCATTTTCGGCGGAATCGGCGTGGGCATATTGTTTAGGTCAACGACTTTTTTACTCTCCAGATTCTCATAGCCCAAAGGAGTATGCGTGGACAGGTAAACGGTCTTGTGACTTTCGATAAACGCCCGAATCTTATTCAAAGTGTCACGCGCCGCTGCTTTATCTTCCGTGGCAATAGACAGCTTATTTTGATAGAGCGCTTCATCCGTATAGGTCACATCGCCGTGGATAATGTAATGCAGCCCCTCATTTTCCACGATAATGATGCTGTTGCCGGTCGTATGACCGGGGGCAAAGATATAATAGAGGCCCTCGGCAATCTTCTGGCATTTGTCAAAGTTCTCATAGGCACCATCGGTAAAATCAACCCGAACGACATTATCCCCTTTTAGTTCCATGGCGTCCGCTTCAATCCGGGAAATGTAAATCTTCGCATGGGGAAAACTTCTGAGTTCCCCCGTATGGTCGGGATGTTTATGGGTGACGAGAATCTTCGTCACCTGCTCTTTCTTGTACCCGAGTTTTTCCAAAGCGGTCACATAGTCGTCAATTCTTGCCCCAAGATAGATGGGGGCATTGGTATCAACGGCCATATCCGGCTGCTCAAGCGGCATGCCCGTGTCCACCAGAATTACCTCGTCCCCAGTATCAATCAGGTAATTCTGCAAGGTACTGCGATATTTCACATTTTTGTCAAACTTATCCTCACCATCTTCCAGCCCCATAGCAAAAGGCTGTGTCATAAAACCATTTTCGTAAAGTTTCACTGCTTTGATTTCCATGCGTTTGGCCCTCCCCTCGGCAAACATTAAAAACTGTCCGGCTAGCAGGCAGGCTGTGCCTACGCCTGCGGTCTTGATAAACTCACGGCGATTCATGGATTTTTCTTCAATCTTTCAGCTTAAATACTTTCTTCAGCTGGCCACAGAGCGGGCAGGCAAAATCATCCGATTCAGCGTCCAAATCACCGACATATTCATAGCCGCAGACCGAGCAGACGTAAATTTTCTTGCCGGCAGCTTCCAAAAGTCCCGGGCAGTGCTTTTCCAGAATTTTCGCCAGTACAACACCATGATGGCCTTCCTGCTTGGCAAAGATTTCCATTTCATCGGCAGCTTCGGCAAGACCGGCTTCGCGGAACTTATCCGCCATAGCCTTGACTTTCTTTTCCCCGGCATATTCCGCCGACATAAAACCGCGCACCAAAGGCCAGAAATCCTTGGGGATCATGCCGTTTACCGTAGCATAGAAGCCGGCATGTACCGCTTCCTGATTGGCTGCTTCGATAAACTCTGCCGCCACATCATCCAGCCCCTGCTCCTTGGCAAGACGCGCCAGCGTATAATACATCATCGTGCCTTTGGCTTCGCCCAAAGCCATTATTTCTGCCATTTTTTCCAGCGGGGTTCCCTTCGTAATACCATGTAAGCTCATGTCAAACTCTCCTTATAAAAATTATATTAACTCAGCCAAAGATGCTGACTGCTTCAAGCCATCTGTCTTTTGCACATCTCCCGGATTGCCCACACCTGGTATCAGCACCTCACCTATGCAATCCCATTTAAGCATGCCAAAAGCCTTCTCAAAGGGGGACTTCACATCATCCATAACGCTTATATCTTCGCTCATACAGCAAATCATCAGCGCGGTCTTTTTGCCTGCCAGCTGCTCCATTTTGCCGCCCACCATGAAGGAATACATGCGGTCAAAAACGCCCTTGATATTTGAAGGAATCGAAAACCAGTAGGTCGGCATCGCAAAGACCACAGCATCAGCCTCTAACATAGCTTCGGCAATGGGATTAAATCGTTCCTTAAAACAAAACCTCTTTATTATCCAAGATGCTTCTGCCTATCTTACAAGCCGGACAATCACACCATTTACCGCCAGCAGCTTTAACTTCCTTAAAATGAGCCACCATCTGTGCTGCTGTTTCCACTCCGACAAGTTTCTGTCCGGCAGCCGAGCTAAAGAGATCTATTACCTCATCAATGGTCTGTACATCCGCGTTAAGTTCATCAATAAGTTTTTCACTCATTGCTTTTTCGCCCGGAGTACCTACGGCCTTTAGCCACGCTTCGCCGATTGCCTTTAGTTCTGCACAGCAACTTGGTGCATTGATAAGTTCTTTTACATTTTCTACCATTTCCGACTTGCTCATATCTTTCCCTCCATCAAACACAACTTTTATACGTATGATTAACCAACTGCTAGAAATTATAAGTTATTACTATGACCTCAATGTGACTTTTTAGAATTTCATTCCTCAGAAAAATCGGTATCCATAACGACTTGCAATTCATAGTCCGGGAACTCCTGCTGAATATGCGCCACCGTCTCCGCAAAAACCGCATTGCGATTTTCCGCTGCAAAGCTGATAACCAAGTCAAAACGGATATTTTTCGTTTCCTTCGTCAAATAAAAACCATGAATCTGCCGCACGTGCTTATGCGAAAAAGCGATTTCCCGTAACTTCTTTTCCACCCGGCTGATTTCCTCGTCCTGTGTGTTGAAAGAATAAACGCCAATAGCGGTAAGCAGCACGTTATGCTTTTGCATAACCTCCATCATGATTTCCCGGAGCATCTTATCCAGCTGATTGGCACCATAAGTATCCGGCACCTCAATATGAATAGAGCCCTGCCAGCTATCAGGCCCGTAGTTATGTAAAACCAAATCATAAGCCCCACGCACGCCCGGGAAGGCTGTTATGGTTTTCCGGATGCTTTTGGCCAGTTCCTTGTCATTACGTTCTCCGAGTATTTTGGAAAGTGTCTCCTTCAGCATATCAATACCGGCTTTGATGATGACAAGGGAAATAACCGCCCCCAGCCATGCCTCCAGGGAAATGTGAAAAGTCAGGAATATCCCGGCGGCCACCAGCGTAGAAGCCGAGATAACCGAGTCCAATCGGGCATCTTCGCCCGAATTTACCAACGCATCTGAGTTGACCTGCTCGCCCACGTTTTTCACATAGCGTCCCAGAAAAATTTTCACCACCACGGCTACAGCCACAATGATAAGCGAAAGTGTGCTGTAATCCGGTGTTTCCGGCTGCAGAATCTGTTTAACCGATTCAATCAGGGAAGTCACGCCTGCATAAAATACGATGACGGAAATGATAATGGCGCTCATGTATTCAATCCGCCCATAGCCAAAGGGATGTTCCTTATCCGGCTCTCTGGCAGCCAGCTTGGCTCCCACAATAGTTATCAGCGAACTTGCCGCATCTGAAATATTATTGACCGCATCCAGCGTAATGGCTATGGAATTGCTCAAAAAGCCAATCACCGCCTTGAAGGCCGCCAAAAATACATTGGCAACAATACCGATAATACTCGTCCTGACAATTACCTTTTCCCGCGAAGTTTGGACTGCTGTTTCACTCATTAGAATCACCATCCTTACCCTCTGGTATTCGTGGCAAAAATGACAATTCCTGCCAAATTACAACGCAGAAACAGGGCAATGAGCCACGATGTCCATTGCCCTGCTTCTATGCATCTATTCTTTACAGCAATTTTTCAATTGCTTCCGACATAGCCATAGGACTGGTGGTGGGTTCGTAGCGTTCCACGACATTGCCTTCGCGGTCAATGAGGAATTTGGTAAAGTTCCACTTGATGCCGTCATCTTCCAAATACTCCGGATAATTTTTCTTGAGTGCATCCAACAGCACTGTGGAAAACTCGTGGTTTTCATCAAAGCCCTTGAAACCCTTTTCTGCAGTCAGATACTGAAAGAGCGGCTGGGCGGTTTCACCGCGCACATCGCCCTTCTCAAAAATCTGGAAGCTGACACCGTAGTTGCGGCGGCAGAACTGCTGGACTTCGCTGTTGCTGCCCGGTTCCTGTGCACCAAACTGATTGCAGGGGAAACCCAGGATTTCCAGCCCCTTGTCCTGATACTTATCATAGAGCTCCTGCAGTTCCTTATACTGCGGAGTAAAACCGCACTTGCTGGCAGTATTGACAATAATCAGTACCTTGCCTGCATAATCCTTGAGGGATTTTACCTCACCGCTGTTCGTCTTGGCCAAAAACTCATAAACACCCATTATATTTTTCCTCTCTTGTCACTACAAATTTATCCATTAAAGCCCCAACAAAGCATCAATTTTTGCCTTGTCAAAGCCCAGTACATACTCTTTGCCATCCGCAGTAATCACGGGAACGGCTTCATCACCGGTAAGTGCCTGACATTCCGCCAGCGCCGCTTCATCATTTTCGATGCTGCATTCCACATATTCCACCTGTCGGGATTTCAGATACTTCTTCACCTTGTCACACCAAGGACAATTATTGATGGAATAAACCTTAACCATGTTCATTTCCCCTTTCTGATTTGCGCTAAGGAATCGGCAATAAATAAATTTTGACAAGTCATATCTAAAATTTATTTATGAACAGTTCCTAAATATTTCTCCGCTAAAATTGCAGCTGTCGTGCCATCTGCGGCAGCTGTTGTAAGCTGCCTTACTTCTTTGTGCCGGGCATCACCGGCGGCAAAAACGCCTGGTATATTGGTGCGGCAAGTGACCGTCACAAAGTTCACAATAGTGCACGCCCTTGCCAGCGTATTTGCGTTCTTCGGACAGCGGCAGCTTGCGCCGTTCCATGCCCGAGGCGATAATGACGCTGCCGGCCTCGTAAATGCAGGACTCTGTTTCTACGATTTTTCTGTCCGCCTGCAGGCTGACCTGCTCAATCATGTCAAACTCATCAACCACAGCCCCAAAGCTCTCGGCCTGCTGCTTTACGGTAGCGATTAAATCCTTGCCCGCCACATTGGGCATCCCCGGATAATTTTCAATTCCAATGGCATTGGCAATCTGACCGCCCACCAGCGCGTTTTCCAGCACCAGTACCGATGATGACGATATCTTTTTGTATCCGTTTCTTTTCCGTTGGCATCATTATCTACTTTCTATCCTTCATCTTTACTACACTTTTGATTATAATGACCAATTGTGACCTCTATGTGACTTTTATTCGGTTTTTTACAATCTTTTTGTAAAAAATCTATTTTGACAATATGGAGAGCACACATGACTTGCCACTGTCAAGCGGCAGGGCAACTGTCATTTCCGTTCCCTTGCCCGGCTGACTTTGACAGTCAATCTGACCGCCCAGGAGTTCCAAAATACGTTTGACAATGGAAAGCCCCAGTCCATGGCCTTTTTCCTGATGCGATTCATCGCACTGATAAAACCGTTCGAAGATATGCGTCTGTTTCTCCGCCGGAATGCCGATCCCTTCGTCGCGAATCCGCACGCAAATAGAATCCACGCCCAGCTCACCTGTGATATGGATGGTGCTGCCTGTTTCCGAATACTTCACCGCATTGTCGATAAGGTTGAGCCATACCTGCTTCGTCAAATCC
>NZ_JAILKR010000058.1 GCF_024693525.1 Selenomonas sp.
TCGTTCGACTTGCATGTGTTAAGCACGCCGCCAGCGTTCGTCCTGAGCCAGGATCAAACTCTCCAATAAATTATATTGAAGAACTCAATCAAGCTCTCAATTATTCTATGGTTCACAAATTACTGAAGTAATTTGCGTAAGTGACTCACAAGCAATCAAGATTGCTGTTCGCTACTTAAAAGAAATTGCCGATTGCTATGTTGTTCATACCAATCGATGTTGATTTATGAAACCGAAGTTTCATCTTAACATCTGGCTTAAATCATGTTGCATGATTTCATTTTACATTGTTTAGTTTTCAGAGAACAACCTCGGTCGCTCATTTCAGCGACTCATTTATTGTATCGCATCGATTTGTTTCTGTCAAGAACTTTTTTAAATTCTTTTTTGACTGAATTCGGAACCAACGTCTTTCAATCCCTTGCCACTCAAGGCGTTCTGGATTTTTGCATCGTGCCGTATCTCTCAGCGACTTGTATTATGATACACGTCTTTTCCGAATCTGTCAACACTTTTTTATTTCATCAGTAAAACTATGATTACGCCAGGCACGCCAAGCACCCCAGCAATCAATGCTTTGATAAATGTAATCTGAATACCTGCCCCAAACAGGTTTACCACCCAGAGCAAAACAGCACCGACAATGCTGTTGGTAATCAATTTCCAAAGGAGCTTCATCGGCAGCGATACGATTTTGCCGATAAGGCACAGTACAATCAAGCCTACTGCAAAGGCTACAACGATATCCATTTAGATTTCCCTCCGGTTTTCCATTGCCTTGGAAAGCGTCACTTCATCCGCATACTCCAAATCACCGCCGATTGGCAGGCCATGTGCGATGCGGGTAACTTTCAGTCCCATAGGCTTCACTAATTTGGCAATATACATTGCCGTGGCTTCTCCCTCTACATTGGGATTTGTCGCCATAATTACTTCTTTTACAGTATCATCCGCCAAACGGTTCAAAAGTTCTTTGATGCGGATTTGTTCAGGGCCTATACCCTCCAATGGCGAAAGCGCTCCATGAAGTACATGATAGACACCGTGATAATCACGCATGCGTTCCATGGCTGCAACATCCTGCGGCTGCTCCACAACACAGATTACCGAATGGTCACGCTGGTCGCTGCCACAGATGGCGCAGGGATTTGAGTCACTTAGATTAAAACAGGTATTGCAATAACCGATTTTCTCTTTGGCATCAATAATTGCTGACGCCAACGCTTTTGCCTTTTCCGTATCCATATCAAGCACATGATAAGCAAGACGCACTGCCGTCTTGTTTCCAATCCCCGGCAGTGCGCGAAAGTGCTCGATCAATTTTGCTAAAGGTGCAATATACTGCACGATTAAAACATCCCCGGCGGCAAGCCAAGACCACTCGTGAGCTTACCCATTTCCGAAGCCATCATATCGTCTACTTTCTTGATAGCTTCATTGAAAGCTGCCGAAATAAGGTCCTGCAGCATCTCAACATCTTCCGGATCTACCGCCGCCGGATCAATTGTCAAGGACTGGACCTGTTTCTCACCATTCATGACGATTTTAACAGCGCCGCCGCCAGCTGTTACATCAACAGTCTTGCGTTTCAGCTCGTCCTGCATTTTTTTCATTTCGTTCTGCATTTTCTGGACTTTTTTCATCATGCCGGCCATCTGCCCCATGTTGCCCATTCCACCAAACATGTTATTGCTCCTCTCATATATGTGAATTCAGATTTATTACCTATCATAGCGTATCAAAATTATGTGCCAACGTCAACGAAAAAATCCCCCTGACAACGCAGAGGGATTTTCCCAAACAGTCTTCCAGTGATACTTGAAAAGGATCATAGAAAAAGAGAGTTTCACTTCGTCACGCTGGGGAAAGCGCGCGAAAGTTTTATCTGAGATGCTGTGAAGTCCACCGGTTTCGCAAACCATGCCAGAGCATAAGCTGCCGTTCCCGTGTAATCAATAGCATACTCATTCGTAGACCAGGACGTCAAAACGTCGAGATAGGATTTAGCCGTCGGCACATGTTTGCTAGCAAGATATGCCGTCTGGTCCGGATCGCCTCCCGAAACAGCATTGGGACCGCCCACCAGCAAACCTGGCACATAGGCTCCCGTACTCTCGTGAATACGGTTGTGGGGATGCTCCGGCGGATTGGAACCAGCTCCCGTCAAAAAACTCTTGTCAAGGGAGTTGCGGCCAAACATATAATGAATCTGCGACAAGGCACCTTCAACATAAGCCTGTTTCGGCTCAAGCTGATAAGCCATCAGGAGCATATCCCCCTGGGTCATGGCATTTTTCGTCGAAGCCCAAGTGTACTCATCCTTCGACAGGGCGCAGCCAAAGCCGTCTTTGGAAATCTTATCGGCAATAAAGTCAGCATAGTTAAGATATGTTTTCTTTACCTCAGCCTGCAAATCGGCATCGGCATTTTTCGACATAGCATAGGCAAACTGCGCCAGTGCCAGGGTATTATCCCAGGTGAAGAAACCCGGTGCCTTGGTAAGCTCTGCCTTATTCGTCTTTAAGTATTTCTCGTATTTTTTGTCCCCTGTCGTGCGGAACATTTCCGCTGCCATCCACAAGCGCTCCTGAATGTCATTTTTATCGTCATAGGGGCCAGAACCGCTCTCCTGACCTTCATCTACCCGATAGATCGATTCCTTCGTCTTGGAAAGGTAGCTCCAAACTTTATTGGCATCCTTCTGCAGCTGTTTCGCATAATCGGCATCGAGGTCGCGATAGACACGTGCGCCGATTGCCAGGCTCGCGCCATACATGGCAGTGCTGGCCGTGCAATTGCCGTAGAGGAACCGCTCCTGGGTGTCTGAATCCGGGCTCTTGTCAAAGCCAGGCCACTGGGCACCAGCAACCTTATGGAAAGTGCTGCCGTCCTTACGCATCATCTTCTTCATGAAATCGAACTCATATTTTACTTCGTTGAGCGCGTCGGGCAAATTTTTATCGTACTCGATGCCCTCGGGGAACAGCAGCTGTCCCTTGGTAAAATGATCCGGATGAGCTTCATAAGCCAACAGAAGTTCCGCAGCAGCAATGCCAGCCGTGGTGGTATATTTGCCGTAATCACCAGCATCATACCAGCCCCCCGATACATCCACGATATCGCCCTTCTTGTTCAGCTTGTCGGTAAAATATACTTTTGCCTTTTTATCCTGCGCATGACCGTTTTTGACTTTAAGGCCTGTGATATCTTTATCGTTGATTGGCGTTCCACTGCGGCTTAGCGTATAGGAACGCAACGTCTGTACAGCCTGAACTGCATAGACATTATCCCCGATTGCAAACGGATAAGACTCGCGGTTTCCCACTTTCAGTTTATACGTTCCCGGTGTGTTGAAGGTCGTGAAGTCAGCCCGCTGCAGCGTTTCTTCCGACAAAGCATCGGCTTTAGCAGCCGAAAGATTGCCTTTATATACGACTTTATCGGTCTTAGCATCCACGAGTTTAAAGGAATTTTCACCGGAATCCGTTACCATAGCGGTCTTTTCATGACCTGTAAGGTAACCTACCTGGTCTACATGCATGCCCGCATCTGCAGCTTCCGTCAAAGATGCCGCTCCACAAGTACCCAGCATAGCAATGCCTGCCAAAACCATCCGGCACAGTCTTTTCTTGCTCTGCATGATATCTCAGCTCCTTATTATTCTGCAAACGGCGTGTATTTGATGGACTTGTACTCAGCAGTAATCGGCAGATTCGAATCGTTAAACGGTTTAAGCCATTCATCTACGCCCTTACCGTTCCAAGCATTCATCATGATTTTCTGTTTTGTGACTGGCAGATCTTCATTTTCGCGGCGGAATACTTCTTTGCCATCGACAAACCAAATGATGGAGTTCTTGTGCCACTCAAATGCGTACGTATGGAAATCCTCCGATGCATCAAAGCCAAGATCAATCATCTTCTCATGACCGCCTTTACCATTGCGGAAGTAATTGAGCTGTACCTTCGTGGTATCTTTACCCAGGACCTCGAAGTCAATCTCATCCCAGGGGTCACCATCATAGGGGCCGGTATAGGTGAAGAAGGAGGAAACAACGCCGTCATTCTTCATAGCCTTCATGACTACTTCATAGCGGCCATAGCCATAGGTTGCTTTACTGCGATACTCACCACCGGAATACGGAACTTTGTCCGCCGCCGGATTTGGTGACTCGTCAACCGTCAGCTGCAGCGTGCCATCTTCAAAGGTCACATTTTCTTTATGCCAGTAGCAGTTGAACGGCATACCGTTGGTCCAGCCATTGGAAGCTTCAAACAGAGCATTTTCGCCCTTCGTCAAATCAACCGAAAAAGCATCGCTGGCTTTCGTTTCGGTAGCCGGTGTTGCCGTAGCCACAGCCGGAGCCGCCATATCCATCGAAACCGTAACCGGTACAGCCAGTGCCATCATAACGGCAGCCGCCAATGCTTTTTTGCGAATATCCATCATTTTACTTCCTCCCTATTCTTTGCTATGAATTGACCGGTCAATTTGACTGGTCAAACATCCCCTTTTTCAATACGACAAATCCTCGCCATTGCTATTGATGACTTTCTGATACCAATAGAAGGATTTTTTCGGACTGCGTTTTAATGTACCTTCGCCCTTGTTGTTCTTATCGACATAGATAAAGCCATAACGCTTCTCCATCTCCCCCGTGCTAGCCGAAACTAGGTCGATGGGTCCCCAAGGGCAGTAGCCCATCAGCGTCACACCATCTTCTTCGATAGCTTTTTTCATCTGGGCGATATGCTCCGCGAAATATTTAATGCGCTCGTCGTCCTGTACCATCCCCGATGCATCCGGCTCCTCATGCAGGCCGATGCCGTTTTCGACAATCATCATCGGCAGCTCATAGCGCTCGGAGAGCACATTGAGCATGTAGCGAAGACCTACCGGGTCAATTTGCCACCCCCAATCAGAAGCTTTGACATACTGGTTGGGAATTTCCTTAGCCAGATGACGGCTGTTTTCGTCATACTCGCTAACAAAACTCATGTAGTAGGACAGGGCGAAGTAATCCACCTTGCCCTCTTCCAGAGCAGCCAGGTCGCCATCTTCCATCTTGATGTCGTAGCCATGAAGTTCCCATTCCTTCAGCATGTACTGCGGATAGTGACCACGGCACTGCACATCGCTGTAATAGAAGGTCCGATCCATTTCTTTGAGTGCTGCAATCTGATCCAGTGGTTTGCAAGTTGCCGGATAGGACGGCGACATGGCCAGCATGCAGCCAATCTGGAAGTCCGGGTTGATTTTGTGTCCTTCAATAACCGCTTTAGCCGAGGCCACCAGTTCATGATGCGCCACCTGATAAAGCACTGCGTAACGATCCTCCCCTTCCTGGTAAATGACACCAGAATTGGTGAAGGGGGCAAAGGTCTCGTTTACATTGCGCTGGTTATTGATTTCATTGAAGGTCATCCAATATTTTACTTTGTCCTTGTAGCGCTCGAAGCAGGTAACGGCAAAGCGGACAAACAGGTCAACGAGCTTGCGGTTGCGCCAACCGCCATACTCCGTAACGAGATGATAGGGCATCTCAAAGTGGGACAGCGTAATAACCGGCTCCATGCCATACTTGTGCATTTCATCGAAGAGGTCATCATAGAACTTGAGACCTTCCTCGTTTGGCTCCAATTCATCACCATTGGGGAAAATACGCGTCCAGGCAATGCTCGTGCGGAAACATTTGAAACCGAGTTTTGCCAACAGGGCAATATCTTCCTTGTAATGGGAATAGAATTCGATAGCCTCGTGATTCGGATAAATCTTGCCCGGCAAAACGCCATCGGTGATTTCCCGCGGTTTACCCGGTCCACCAACCGTCATAACATCGGCAACACTGATGCCTTTGCCACCTTCCTGCCAGCCGCCTTCAAGCTGATGGGCAGCCACAGCGCCGCCCCAGAGGAAACCTTTTGGAAAACTCATAACTGGTATCCTCCTTACTTCTGTTCATCGAAGCGCTTGTACACTTCGATGAATTCCAATGCAATCGTCTTAAAGCCTTCCGCACTCATGAGCTGATCCTCTGCATGAAGAATCAACAGGTTGATGTTGCCGCCCTCGCCGGAAGCTTCCTTCTGGAGGAGCCCCGCATGGGCGTCATGGCCTTCCACAAAGGCCTCATCCCCTTCGGCGATAAGTTTTTCTGCCGCTTCATAGTTGCTCTTTTTGGCTTCCTGAATGGCTTCAATATAACAGCTGCGCGCCGTGCCAACAGCCGAGATAATCTGAAATGCAGTGAGTTCTAAACCTTCCATACAAACAATACTCCTTAGTCGTTCATCAATTTACGGGCGAATTCAAGGGCACCTTTGCCATCCATGCGGCCATACATGCGCATGTCGATGGCATCCACTGGAATGCCCGGAATCTGCTCGGCAATCTTATTTTTCTGAAAGCGAATCTGCGGTCCAAGAAGGACACAATCCGCATCCGCAGCCTTCGTTGCAGCCTCCGATGCCGAGAAGGCATCGATGGAGCAATCATAAGAAGCCGCAGCGGCAGCTTCCTGCATTTTCTTTACCAGCATGCTGGTGGACATTCCCGAAGCGCAAAGTAAAACAATCTTTTTCATGATACATTCTCCTTTTCAATTCATTCCCCAAGAAAACTGTTTATTGTTAAATTAGAAATGGAAATCAACACGGGTACGAAGCATCGTGTGATGATACTGCTCACCACGATGACCATCCCATACCAGCTTGGTTGCATTTGCCTTCATGTAGAAGGTATCCCACTCGATATTCTTGGCTGGAACATATTTAAAGCCAAATACCCAACCACGATTACCAGCATGGAATGCACCATCTTGCTTATCACCAAAAATACCTACCAAATCATTTTCATTGTTCGGATAATTGAAATAGCGTGTATAGAGCTGGAAAGACCCTGGACTATTAAGATCCGGCCAACGATAGTTCATCTGAACAGCATACGTATCTCTGCCATCAAACGCTATCTTTCTGCCGCCTTCTGCATCGGCAATCTTGCGCTCACGATTCGTATGAACATAGTCACCCAATAAGAAGATGTTTTTGATTGGATTATACATTGCACCGACGAGGAACGCATGGGAACCAATCGAATTCTTCAAGCCATCCCAAGGTGCATTCTCTTTCCCATAATAGTCAACACCTAGGTCTTCATTTTTGCCCACATTCAATTTGCCATAGGCCAGTCGTGTTTCCAATTTCGGACTAATTCTTCCTTTCAACCCTAAACCAGCTACACTAAAGTTATAGCCGCGGTCCGTCGGCGTAAGATAAAATGCTTCTGCAGTCAGTGGCGATTTGGGCAACTTAACATCCGCTACCACACCATCTGACTCATTGCCAAAGAATGCGAAATTGTAGCCCATTCCTCGCCATCTACGACCAATATCGAGGTCGACTTTACCGATGGAACCCTCGGCCCAAACACGCTGGATTGTGCCATGTTCATTATCATATTGATGATCCCGATCTTTCGGGTGGTACATTGGAGATTTATGCGGATCATTCATCGCAGCTGTTACATATTTTGCATAACGCTGTACGGTCTCTGCTTGGAAATTCATATTCCACCGATCATTGACCTTGTATTTTCCCTCTATGTCCAAATAGGTACGGCGGAAGTCATTACGATTCGCATACATATTGACATTGTCATTATCCCAAGCCACACGTCCAAAACCGTTAATCTGGATGCGATTCTGGGCATCTTTGAGATTCTTGATTGCTGCTTTATTGCTGTTGGCGACTTTCTCCGTCCGCTTGAGTTTAGCATTTTCTTTTTTCAGTGCATTGAGCTGCTTAGAAAGCTGCTGCTGCTGTGCCTCAAGTGCCGCGATGCGGGCGTTGATATCCGCATCATCATGGGGTGCTGCCATCGCCGTACCCGAAACACCCATCGTAAGACCGAGAATCATTGCTGTTGCTTTTCTCTTGCTGATCATCATCGTTTTCCCCTTTTCTCGATGCTTCCTAAATGAATTTGAATTAATGTTCTGCTGCCGATTTCATTTCCGCATTTACTGCGTCTGCTTCCGAATCAGCATCTTCCATCTCCCCCATCTCCTCTTTAAGGAAGGCGTTATCCTGCGCCTTGAGGAACGGGAAGTAGATTGCCGTAGCGATAGCCAGGTTCACAATCTGAACCACTGCCCCCTGCCAGCCATCTAACAGGAAACCAGCGATAATTGGCGGCGTCGTCCAAGGAACCTGAACAGCCGTAAACGGAGCCATAAAGCCCGTTGTGATAGCAAAATACGTGACAAACATAGCAATCAACGGAACAATGACAAAGGGTACCAAGAGGTACGGGTTGAATACGATTGGCAGGCCGAAGATAATCGGCTCATTAATATTGAAGAGCCCCGGTACAAAGGCCATCTTCATCAGCGATTTGAGCTGCTGAGAACGGGCCGTGAAGATACCAGCCAGCAAAAGCCCCAGCGTCAGGCCGCAGCCACCACTCTTTACGAATACATCGTTAATCTGGCAGGTGAAGATTTTCGCCTGAGGATTGTTAATAAGACTCATACCAGCATCGATGATGTGCTGATTGTCCAACGAATTGGCAATGAGCAGCGGACTTACCACACCACCCACGACGTTCGGGCCATGAATACCAGCCCAGAACAGGATACTCTGCAAGCCGACGATGATGGAACCGCCAGCCAAAGAATCGGAGAGCCCCTGCAACGGCGTCTGGATTACTTTAAAGATGAGTTCCGGCAACGTGGTAGCACCGATGTAATGGCAAAGGCCATAGAGAACGGAAGCCGAGGTGAAGAAAATCATGCCCGGCACGAGCGCCGTGAAGGCTTTAGCTACACCCGAAGGAACCGAATCCGGCATCTTAATGCCGATGTGATTCTTTTCGCAGTAGCAAAATACATAGGATACAAAGAAGGCAATGAAAATGGCGGTGATAACACCATTACTGCCTGCCCAAGCTTTTGGAATGATTTCCCCGATGGTTTCCCCACCTTTGCTGACAATCGTCGGTGGCATCAAAATCAAAAAGGTCGAAAGGGCCAGAATCGATGCCATGATTGCATCGCAGCCTTCATTTTCTACAAATTTATAAGTGATAGACAAGACGACAATCAGTGCCAAGACACTGAAGGTACCTCCGGCCACCGCATTCAGCGGAGCCGTCCAGTCCGTCCCAAAAATCGAAGCCATGAACTCCGGATAACCCGGCAGCGGCAGGTTTGCCAACAGCAGGAACACCGAACCACAGATTGTGAACGGCGTCGTCATGATGAAACCATCACGCAAGGCCGCTACGGCACGAATCTGAGCGAACTCCCCCATGAATTCGATAAATTTATCGAACATTTCTTGTTTACTCATTTTCTTTTCCTCTTTCCAAATTTGATTTACCCTGGGGCTGTGCGCGCAGCCCCCGTTCCCCTTAAGGTGATTATAATATAACACGATGCCAACTACGGAACAATAAAGTTAAACCAATACGAAACACTGATTCACAACATCGTAAAAAAGACTTTTGGTCCTGTAGCACTGTTACATATATTACATATATTCAGATATTTTTGTTATTTCTCTCATGTTTTACGCACAAAAAAGCCTCCTCCTGTTAAGGAGAAGGCAGAATTGTTTACGCTTAATAATAGAAGTGTTTGCTAAGCCACTGCTCTTTCTGGCGGGCGCTATGAAAGTCCACCCGGGTCATAAGAACTGCAAACAAGATATCCATGACATACTTGGCCCCCATGAGGAATACCCGCGGCCCCAGCTCCTCCATGGATTTTACCGTTGCTACCGGGAATACCACATCTGCCACCGATGCCAGACTTGAACGCGGGGATGCTGTCACAACGATAATGGGATTGCCACGCAGTTTCAACAGGTGCCCGATATCGAGCAGCATGCGGTTCTCACCGGTGCGGCTGATAAATACCGCCACGTGTTCCTTCGGCGACCCAGTAGCCTGCAAGTACTGCATGGTCATAGCGGGGTGAACCGTGGAGCATTTATTCGCCATGATGAAACTGGAGGCTGCCATATTCGCAATGTCTAGATTGTTGTCCGTGGCATAAAAATCCACATGCTCGGTCTTGTTAAGTAAAGCCAGCGCCCGGACAAAATCCGACGGCTCCAACATACTGCGGGTGTCCTTCAAAGCGTCGATCTCGATACTGGTTACCTTATCGAGAATAGAATGAACAGAATCGCGGTCCGTCATCATGAGTTCCTTGCCATGAGGCCGCTCCACATACTGCATCATTTCCGCCAGGAATTTAACGCGAAATTCCGTATAGCCCCCAAAGCCGAGTTTCTGGCTGAACCGCACAATAGCCGCCGAGCTGGTAAAGGTTTCCTTCGCCAGCTGCCGCGTCGACATGCCGGGCAGCATACGGAAATTCGCCAGCAGATAATCGGCAATCATGGCTTCCGATTCCGAAAAACCTTCTTTATCCTGTAATTGTTTTACTAACCCCGTCATTTTTCTCCCTCGATTTCAACTACATGATCCCCAAAATAATTAAAGGCTTTTTCCAGTGGCGCCCGTTCCTCCGGCGGCATCTGATTCAGATTTACTGGAATCGTCTCCGGCTCCTTTATGGCAGGAGCTGCCGGCTGCTTCTTGGGACGTGGTGGTGGCGCCATGGGGCGGTCCTCACCACTGCAGGAAAGATGAAGATCTCTCCCCGTAATTTCTTGCAACAGTGTCTCAAGCTGCGTGCGATAGTTGCGCATGGTAAGCGACGCCATCAGACTCCCCTTGAACTGAATAAAGAACTGCCGCTCCGTCATCCCCGCAAAAGTTCCCTGGGAAACGCAGGCAAATATCGGCATCTTATTCGTGTCTTTCAGCGTCTGAAGCAATGTATTCCAGACTTGTGTATCCTCGGCACTGACCGCTAGCGGTGCCGGAATCGGTGCTGCTGCCTGTTCCGGCTGAATCCGCCTATTTTCCCCTTTCGTGCGGACAGGAGCCGAAGGAGCAGCCGGCACGGCCTTCGCCCCAGCTGCCAAGGCCGCACTGACCTGAGCAAGTTTCGCCTCAAGCTGGGCAATCCGTTCGGCATCAGCGCCTGCCGCAGCGGAAACGCCTTTTTCGGTCACAGTTTGCTCTTCACGGCAAAATGACAACAGTGCCACCTCCACCGTAATGCGCGGCTGTGGCGACCATTTCATTTCGTTCATCGCTTCGTGAAGCCGCCGTATCATCTGCATGACCTGCTCCGCCGGGAAAAGCCCCGCCTGCTCCTTTAGGACTTCCTCCTGCTCTGCATAGAGGTCCATATTGGCCACAGTCCCTACCGCCTGATAAATCATCAGACTTCGCAAATGCAGGGAAAGCTCCGCTACAATCTGTTTGAGATCCTTGCCATCCCGCAAGAGTTCGGCAATAATCTCCAAAACTTCCTGGGCCTTGTGTGCCGCCAAAGCCTTCGTCATCCGATAAATCCAGTCATGCCCCACCAAACCTAATATCTGACGCACCCGCTCGGCAGTGATCGTCCCTTCCGAAAGGGCCGAACATTGGTCAAGAATCGACAGGGCATCGCGCAATCCGCCGTCGGCCTGGACGGCAATCATCGTCAACGCCTCATCTTCGGCATCAAGCTTCATCTCATCCGCCACATAGCGAAGGCGGGCCTGAATCTCCTCTACGGTGATGCGCTTGAAATCATACCGCTGACAGCGGGACTGTATCGTAGCCGGAACTTTATGAGCTTCTGTCGTCGCCAGGATAAACACCACATGGGAAGGCGGCTCCTCCAACGTCTTTAACAGCGCATTGAAGGCCTCCGTGGTCAGCATATGAACCTCGTCGATGATGTAAATCTTATATCGCCCATCCACCGGTGCAAACTTTACCGTCTCCCGCAAATCGCGGATTTCATCAATTCCTCGGTTGGATGCCGCATCGATTTCGAACACATCCATGGAGGATCCATCACTTATCTTGCGGCACTGCGCACATTCCCCACAGGGGTCCGGCGTCGGCCCCTGCTCGCAGTTCAATGCCTTGGCCAGGATCTTGGCTGTACTGGTCTTACCAGTACCACGCGGACCGGAAAACAAATACGCATGTCCAATCTTTCCCGATGTGATGGCATTGGACAAGGTGCGGCTGATATGCTCCTGACCGACCAGATCTTTGAAACTTCCTGGACGCCATTTCCGATATAATGCAATATAAGCCATGAATTGTCTTCCCCCCGATTATCCGCGATACAAAAAAAGGATAGCTGTTGCAGCTATCCCTGTTCTTTTTCACGTCGGACCACAGTCCCCAGGCACCCTCACGGCACATGGAGCGACCCTCTTATCGCTGCTTCCTTCCGGACCTGACGAGGTTCGCGGGACTCCATTGCGTAAGACCAAAGCACTATGGCCCGACCTGAAAAAGAATTCTGCCTCTTCTGCAATCCATCCTAAAAAAGAATATAAAAATGGCGGAGAGTGAGAGATTCGAACTCTCGATACAGCGTTCACCGTATACACGCTTTCCAGGCGTGCTCCTTCAACCACTCGGACAACTCTCCACAATGCTCTACCAAAAGAAGCTATTTATTTTTCGTTGTTGATGTCTCTCAACAACAGAACCTATTATACGAGGTATTGAAGCAGATGTCAACACTTTTTTTATTTTTTTATAAACCAAAGAAAATAGGAGCAGCTGCCCTGCTCCTATTGTATCAAAAAAACTCATCGACAGCCAGTATGATTTGAAAAGAGCCAAAAGCAGTATACACCCGCAAGCGCAATTGACGGCTTCCTTGGGGTACGATGTTCTTCTTCCAGCGAGGTGGATCTAAATCCCCCTCCAAGTCCCTTCTGGCCATCTCAATGCTGAACAGACCGAGAACCACGTTGAGAAACTCTTCGCAGCAATCAATAGCCAATTCGTCCACCTGGTCAATTTCCTCACCACTATAACGGCGGGCCATTTCCAAAAATACCGGCTCCGAGGCGATGACGCCACCGACAAAATTGATGTCGCCACTCACGCGAATCGAAACAGCATAGGATGGCGACGATTCCTCCGTTACAACCGGCTCCTGCGCCACAACGCTGAGCGTGTGGGTTAATTCTTCCATCTTCTCAATGAACAGCTCCACGTACTTGGTGTAGATGTTTAGCTCATCATCATAGCCATCGGCAGCCGCCACTTTTACCGCCGTACGGATTGGACGGGCATCTACCTGGGTTACCTCAGGCATCCGATGCATGATTACCCCTTCGTCCGCTTCCCCCTGCTGCAGCAGGGATTGAATTTCTTCTGGACCATAGTGCTTTTCATTGAACAAACATTGTGCAATGCTAAACTTACTTTTCATCGCCAGCGACCTTCTTTCGGACCGACTCGATGGTCTTCTTAATCTGGTCGCTGGAGTATGGCTTCTGAATAAAGTCCATGGCTCCCATCTTCAGGGTAGTCATAAGCTTCTGGGGCGTTCCCGCCGAAGACAGCATAACCACCGGCAAATCCGGATTGACTTCCTTGATGACCTGCAAGGCTTCTATCCCACCTACTTCCGGCATAACGATATCGAGGAAGATGCAGTCAATCGATTCTTGAAGATTCAGCATGACGGCATCTTTGCCATTTTCTGCCTCCAACACCTCGCAGTCCAGAGCCTCCAGCTCCTGACGAAGTTTTTTCCGCAACAGTTTTGAATCATCGGTAATGAGAACCTTGAGTTTTCTATCCAATGTTGTCGCCCCCTAATATATCTCTATTGCTTATTGTTTTATCGATTATCCCATTCATCCGAATATTGGATATTCTATCTATTCGTCAAAGCCGTTTTATTTTCCTCCTCCCCCCTATCCCACCATAGAAAAAAGCTCCGGCAACCCAAAATTTGAGTTGCCGAAGCTTTCGCCTAACAAAGGATTCTTGTCCAGTCCCTTCGACTTACCAGACGAACAGACCAGCAATGCCGGCCGACAGCAGCGAAACCAGAATACCCGAAAGTAGCATGTAGCCGACATTGCGGGAAATCAGTTCGTTCTTGTCATCATCGACAATGCCCTTAAAGCAGCCGATAATCATACCCAGCGTGGAGAAGTTTGCAAAGGACGTAACGAATACCGTCAAAACGCCCTGCATATGACGGCTGAACTGTCCAAGGATATCCTGAACACTCAGCATGACAACGAACTCGTTCGTGACAAGTTTCGTTCCCATGTACTGTGCCAACTGGAAGGCCTCAGCAGAATCAAGTCCCAGGAGCCAAGCAAACGGGAACATGATGCAGCCCAGGATGTTCTCCAGCGTAATTGCCGGATGAATGAGAACCAGCAGCATATCAATGAGTTTTGCCAAAGCGACAAAGGCGATGACGTTAGCGCAGATAATCAGAATCAGGCGGCCAGCACCCAGGATAGAATTGCCGAGGAAGGAGAAGAACGGCTCACGCTCTTTGCCACCTTCCGTAACCGTTGCCACCGTATCTTCTTCCTCGGAGATCTTAACCGGATGCAACAGGTTCGTAACGATGAGTGCATTGATAACATTCAAAGGAATAGCCGTGATGATGAATTCGCCCGGCATCATCTGCGTATAGATGCCGACCATAGCAGCCGTGATGCAGCTCATGGACATCATAGCAAGGGTCAGGCAGCGGTCTGCCTTCATGCGTTTGAGCTGGAGACTAGAAACAGCCAGTGCCTCCGTATTGCCCAAAAACATCATCTCAATGGCAAAGAAGGACTCAAATTTCGGCTCACGGGTGATGAAGGCCAGGCCTTTACCCACCCATTTGATGATGAACGGCAGGACACCGATGTAGGTAAGGATATCGAACATCGGAACGACCAGCAGGATTGGCAACAGTGCTGCGGTAAAGAAGTTCATCTGCGGAACGTGTACCCAGTCCGGGAATGCGAAGGCAATACCTTCATAAGCAACACTGATAAGCCAGCTGAACCCAGCAGCAGCTGCCACGATAATCTCACGGCCAATCGAGAAGGACGTGAGGAACCAAGCCATAAACAGGTTGAGCAGCAGCAGAGCTCCTACGCTACGCCACTGAATTTCCTTGCGTTTTTTGGACAAGAGAACACCAATTGCCAAAAATACCAAAACGCCTAGAACATTGATAATAAAGTACATGATTTTCTCTCCTTTGTACTCTGTGAGAATTAAGGACACATGTCCCATTCTCTCACAAAATACATATTATTGTCAACATTTACTGAGTCTTAAAGGTCTTTATCCGTAAAGGCAAATGGCAGAATCTCCTCCAGTGTAGCAACTTTCACGTCGCCTTTGAGGTTTGCCATGATAATCTTGTTGATATGGAATTCCCCCATAACCTGACGGCAGGCACCACAGGGAGAGCAGGGGCCCTCCGTATCTGCAATCAGAGCGATGGCCTCAAACTCCTTCTCCCCCTCCGATACGGCTTTGAAAATAGCCGTACGCTCGGCGCAATTCGTTACCGGGTAGCTGGAGTTTTCAATATTGCAGCCACCATATACATTTCCCTTTTTCGTCAGCACTGCTGCGCCGACTTTGAACTTCGAATAGGGGCTGTAAGAAAACTCGCGATATTTCTTAGCCACTTCAATAAGTTCTTTATCCTCCATCATATAGCCCTCCCCTTGCTTCAATTAATATTTCTCAACTTTGTCTTTTTCCACGCGAGCGTAAACCAGCGGTTCTTTTTCCGGCTGTTTGTCGCCAATGGTGATAGCTTCGCGATACATACGCTCTGCATTCTTGAGGGATTCTTCCTTAGAGGTATAGAGGGTAACCAGGCTGTCGCCCTTCTTGACCGCATCACCGAATTTCTTGTGCAGGACAAGGCCAGCGGAGAAGTCGATATCGCTCTCTTTCGTCTCACGGCCAGCGCCCAGAACAACTGACGTTTCACCGATTTCCTCCGCATTCATCTTCGTGATGAAACCATCGCGATCAGCGAGGACGTCGAGTTTGAACGGAGCCTGTGCAAACTTCGTATAATCACGGAGTACTGCATCATCGCCCCCCTGTGCCTTGACCATTGTGCAGAAGGTCTCGAAGGCCGAACCATCTTCGATGGATTTTTCTGCCATGGCGCGGCATTCTTCCGGCGTTCCTTTGCCGACGAGATAGAGCATGTTCGAAGCCAGCTGCAGGGAAACCTCCGTGAGGTCTTCTGGGCCATGGCCTTTAAGAACATCCATGGATTCCATTACTTCCAGGCTGTTGCCAATACCGAAGCCCAGCGGCGTATCCATATCCGTAATCAGGGCTACCGTACGGCGGCCTGCCCCCTCACCGATGGCAACCATGGTCTGCGCCAGTTTGATGGAATCATCCAGGGTCTTCATGAAGGCACCGCTGCCCGTTTTAACATCCAGCAGGATGCAGTCGCTGCCAGCTGCCAGCTTTTTACTCATGATGGAGGATGCAATCAGCGGAATGCTGTCGACTGTAGCCGTTACATCACGCAGGGCATAGAGCTTTTTATCTGCCGGAGCCAGGTTTCCGGACTGACCGATAACGCTGACGCCACACTTGTTGACCGTATCGAAGAACTCTTTGCGGTCTAGAACCGTGCGATATCCCGGGATTGCCTCCAGTTTATCCACCGTGCCGCCCGTATGTCCCAAGCCGCGGCCGGACATCTTGGCCACCTTACCGCCACAGGCTGCCACAATAGGAGCCACGATGAGCGTCGTTTTGTCGCCGACACCGCCCGTAGAATGCTTATCGACTTTCTTGCCTTCGATAGCCGAAAGGTCAATCATATCGCCGGATTTTGCCATGACTTTTGTCAGTTCCGTAATTTCATGGTCATTCATGCCATTGAACCAGATGGCCATCGTCATCGCCGACATCTGATAATCCGGAATATCACCGTTAACATAACCGGTAATCATGAACTGGATTTCCTCATCCGTCAAAACTTCGCCATGTTTTTTCTTGGTGATAAGGTCGTACATTCTCATTGCTGAATCTCTCCTTTATATATAGGGGAGTCTCACTCCCCCACTTTATTGATACCTTAGTCTTTTACGATACGCGGCAGCAGGCTCTCACCCTTGGTTTTGAGGTCGCAGTCAAACATATCCGAAATCGTTGCGCCAATCATGGCAAAGGTCGGATAAGTTCCGAGGTTGACCCCCTCTTTAATCTGTTTGCCGTAAATCAGCAGCGGCACATACTCGCGGGTATGATCCGTTCCCGGTGCCCCTGGGTCACAGCCATGGTCTGCGGTAATCATCAGCACGTCATCGTCCTTCATCTTGGACATGAACTCGCCCAGCTGACGGTCAAACACCGTTGCTGCTTCCGCATAGCCATCGATATTGCGGCGATGACCATACTGCATATCAAAATCGACGAGATTTACAAAGCAAAGGCCCGTGAAATCCTCATCCATAACTTTCAGCGTCTTTTCCATGCCGTCAACATTGTCTTTGTTAATGCCCAGGCTGCGGCTGATGCTGCGGCCTGCAAAGATATCGGAAATCTTGCCAACGCCGATGGTATCGAGCCCCTTGCGCTGCAACGCATCCATCATCGTATCGCCCGTCGGGTCCAAAGAGAAGTCATGACGACGGGAAGTGCGCGTATAATCCGGATAACTTCCCACATAAGGACGAGCAATGACACGGCCTACACCATGTTCCCCCTGCAACATCTCACGAGCCGTCTTGCAGTATCCATAGAGCTCTTCCACCGGCACATCGGCTTCGTTGGCAGCAATCTGGAAAACGCTGTCCGCCGACGTATAAACAATCAAGCCGCCCGTTGCTTCCTGCTCACGGCCGTAATCATTGATGACCGCCGTACCGGAATAGGGTTTGTTGCAGAGGATTTTTTTGCCGAAAGCCTTCTCGAGTTTTGCAATCAAATCTGCAGGGAAGCCATCCGGATAGGTCGGCAGCGGACGCTCCGATACAATACCAGAAATTTCCCAATGACCAATGGTGGTATCCTTGCCCCGGGAAAGTTCACGCAGGCGGGCGAAACTGCCAATTGGCTTTGCCTCCGGTGTACCGCAATCCACGCCATCAATATTGAAAAGACCTAACTTTTTCATATTCGGCGTGTCATACTTCGGCGAAGCGACAATGGACTTCAACGTATTGCACACATCATCACCGAATTCCGGAGCATCCGGCTCACGGCCAATACCATAGCTGTCCAGCACAATAATAAAGGCACGTTTAAATTTACTCATAAAAAGACCTCCCATACCAAAAACAGTTCGTTATGTTTATAATTGTCTGACGATTACTGTTCTTAATCTTATCTTAGGTTGTTATTATTGTATCCCTTTCCGACTTACAATAAAAGGACACATGTCTTGAAACAATGCGGATTTCCTCTTGTTTCTTAAACATGTGTCCTGTTTGCCTCATTCTTATATGCAGGTTCTATCTTGTTATTTCGCGGGAAGTTCCAGTCCCTGTTTCTTCCGTGCCTGATACTCACGATCCAAAATCCCTAATATTACCAGATTTTCATATACGCCGTTGGTAATTATGGTCTCTCGAATCAAGCCTTCCCGCACCATTCCCTCTGACTCATAGAGATGCAAGGCCCGGGCGTTATAATCCTTACAGTCCATCCAGGCACGATGGAATTTCAAATCATCAAAGGACCAGGCTTTTAGCAGCTTCATGGCTTCGTGCCCGTATCCAACGCCTTTTTTCTCGATGATGACATGGGTCCACTCGATTTCCTTCGCCTCGGTGGTCAAACCATTAATCATCAAATACCCAACGGAATTGCCCGTCTCTCGCTCCTCTACGATGATATCCATAGCCGCTTTCCCTTCACCGATAAGCTTTGTATGAAAATCCCGGTCAAAGGGGACGATAAACTTAAGATTCTCTGGCTCATATTCCAGCTTCATAATATAATCGAGGTCAGATAAATCAGCCTTTCGCAATTGAAGGCGTTCTCCAACGTGCAGAATTTCTGCCATACTATCGCTCCATTCCTATTTTGGTTTTTCTTTTTCCTATTATATAGTATAATAATTGTATTTTCGAGTTCAAGTGATTCAATCACTGTCATATAACAAGGGGGTTTTATCTTGTCCACTATGGAATGGATGTCCTGGATTGACTGGGCTCATCTTTTAGAAATGCTTATCCTGCCGGGCTGCATTCTCACCGTTGCCCTTACCGCCGGCATCACCATTAACCGCATCATTCACCGACGCGTTTCCCGTCACCTCTCCACCGACGAGACCACTTGGCAGTTCATCTTTGTCAATGCCCTTCGCGGCGTGCCGATTTCTCTCTGCCTCGTCGTCGGTCTCTATTGGATTGTCAATACCAGCCACTTGAGTGAACCGCTGGTCAAGATTTTCTCCTACGTTCTGTTCACCGTCATCATCCTATCGATTACCCGGGTCATTGCCCGCACGGTCAACGGCATCATTGACATGCAAATCGAGCGCTCGGAACAGAAGATGCCCAAAACCACCTTGCTCAATGCCATTGTCAACGGCATCATCTACGCCATGGGCTTTCTCGTTATTCTTCAATACTACGGAATTTCCATTGCCCCCATCCTGACTGCCCTGGGTGTTGGTGGTATGGCCGTTGCCCTCTCTTTGCAGGAAACCCTGGCCAACATCTTCTCCGGTCTCCATCTGATTCTTTCCAAACAGCTGCGCATTGGGGATTACATCCGTCTAAGCACCGGTGAAGAAGGCCGGGTCACCGATATCACCTGGCGCTTCACCACCATCGTACCAGCTGGCGATGCCAACATGGTCGTTGTGCCAAATCAGAAAATCGCTTCTTCGAATATCACCAACTTCAGCATGCCGCGCCGGGACATTGTTATCCGCATCCCCATCGGCGTAGCCTATGACAGCGACCTTGATAAAGTCGAGCGCGTAACCGTCGAGGTTGCCGAAGCCATTCTCGAGCAAGTCGATAAAGACGTAAAGATAAAGCCCGCTGTTCGCTTCCACACCTTTGGCGACTCCAGCATCAACTTCAACGTCATCATGCATTCCAGCCGCTTTGACCATCAGTTCCTGCTCAAACACGAATTCATCAAAGCCTTGACCAAACGCTATCGGGAAGAGGGTATCGAAATCCCCTATCCAATCCGCACGGTTATCCAAGCAGATCAATCACCGCAATGACGAACTGTGGATAACTTTTTTCGTCAAGAAAGTTTATTCATCCTCTCAATTTCACGGGAATCAGATAAAGCGCGGATTTCATCGATTGCATTGCGGTTTAGGCAAGAAATGGCCTGCATAAACTATCAAAATATCGGATAACATGCAGAAACGTCCTGTGGATAAGCCTGTGTGTTATCTGCCGCAAACAACTATATGTAGTATCCCTATTGACTGCCGCACCATATATATAGTATAATTTCCTTGCAAGCGAAAAAACACTGTTTGCGCCAGTATTAATAAATAAGCAGAATTAAAGATAGAAGGACAGGTGGATTACATGTTAGTAAATGGCATTGACGTAACCGTAGAAGGTATCGAAGATATTTCCGAGCAGGAAATCGTGAATTACATCGACTATGTCGAGAATGAAACCAAGGAAAAACTCGACACCCTTCATATTTCTGCTGCGGGTAACGACGATGTCAACATCGACTACGTCCTCCAGCCGCAAAAATTCGAACGCATCCGCCGCATCACCGGCTACCTGGTGGGCACCATCGACCGTTGGAACGATGCCAAACGCGCCGAAGAACATGACCGCGTAAAGCATGGGATGCGACACTAAAAGCAAATTACCAAAAACCTTCCTCACTGAGGAAGGTTTTTCTATGAAAGGAAGTCTTCATCCATGAAACTCAGAATCGCCGGCATTGTTGACGACTCCGTTGTCGACGGCGAAGGCATGCGGCTCACCGTATTTACCCAAGGGTGCCCGCATCACTGTCCCGGCTGCCATAACCCCGACACCCACGATTTTCAAGGAGGACGGGAAACTACTCCCGAAGCCATCATGGCAGAAATCGAAAAGAATCCCCTCCTATCCGGCGTAACCTTCAGTGGCGGAGAACCCTTCATGCAGCCTGCCCCCCTCACCCGACTGGCCAAAGACGTCCATGCCCGAGGCTTAGATGTCTGGAGCTACAGCGGCTACACTCTCGAGGAACTCATCACCCGTCGCAACCCTGCCATCAATGCCCTGCTCGACGAAATCGATGTGCTGGTAGACGGAAAATACCTGGAGGAGCAGCGCGATCTCACCTTGAGTTTCCGCGGCAGCCGCAATCAGCGCATCATCGATATGAAGGCCTGGCGAAAAAACGGGAAAATAAAACTTCTCTATACAGACGAATAACAGGCAAATAAAAAGTCACGGATAAGAAATGGACGATTTCTCCATCCTTATCTGTGACTTTTTTATATGGAAATGTGATACAAGGATTCTTATTTCACGACCAGTACCGGGCACTTCGACTGCTCTACGATATACTGACTGACGCTTCCTAAAAGAACGCCCTTGACAACGCCCAGTCCGCGGCTGCCCATGACGATGAGGTCCATCTCATTGCTGGCGGCAAAGTCGAGAATGACCACAGCCGGCGAGCCGGTTTCCGAGAAGGCTTCCTTTTCCACATCTGACGGTACCATCTGCATGGCGCGGTCCAAAATGACATTTCCCGCTTTGGTTACTGCTTCCAAGATTGCGTCGGACAAGCAGGCATTGATTGCCAACTGGTTGATGTTTGCTACATACAGGAAGTTAAGTTTCGCTTCGCAAGCTTCCGCTAAAGCAATTGCCTGAGCAACCGCACGGTCCGAACCTTCCGATCCATCTACTGGTACAAGGATATTCTTCATCATAATATTTACCCCCTTGATAAAATGCCTTCCGTTATCTGGCCACTGCCACCGAAACATCTGCCCGTTCGACGATTTCCTGACTTACGCTTCCGAGCAAAAGTCCCTTCATAAAACCAAGACCACGGCAGCCGACCACGATAAGTCCAGTCTGTTTTTCCTGCGCAAAACGCAAAATCTCATCAGCGGGAATTCCCGTTCGACGATGATACTCTGCCGTAACGGAAGGCGGAACGTGTTTCCTCGCTCGTTCCAAGGCCTCCTTCTCCATTGCCCCGACAGAGCCGGCTATCGCCTCTGGCAGCCATGACTCCTCTTCTGCATCCGTGTCCTTATCGAAATAAGAAACATGCAGAATATCGAGCACTGCTCCCGTAGTTTCCGCCAAGGAAACGGCGAACTTTACAGCCCGTTCAGCCCCCTCTGACGCATCAACAGGAACAAGGATACGGGTAAGTTTCTTCATCTGGATTCCTCCCCCGTGAGTCTTATACTGTATAGTTCGCTGAATTTCCACAAAATTCCTCTAATTTTTATAAAACTATCGAAATTTTTCTCACCGAAAATCACGTTGACAATAATTGTAAAAAGATGATAAACTTTATTAAACATTTACGGGGTTTTTATCGATATTATGCCATCACCACTGTAAATCACTTCTTAATATTCAATATAACTGTATTTATCAAGGAGGCCTTTTTCATGCCGAAAAAAGAAACTGCAACCCCATCCAATCAAGAAATCGTTGCCGCTACTACTATTTCCGGCGTCTATCAAGCAGCCCGCCAACTCGAAGGCGTTGTCAAGAAAACGCCGCTGATCCCCAGCGATTTTTTCTCGGAATTATCCGGCAATCAGGTATTCCTCAAACCAGAAAACCTTCAGCATACGGGTGCTTTCAAGCTGCGCGGTGCCTATAACAAAATAAGCCAACTGACTGAAGAGGAGCGCGCCAAAGGTGTCATCACAGCCTCTGCCGGCAATCACGCCCAAGGCGTTGCCTATGCCGCCCAAAAACTTGGCGTAAAGGCCGTTATTTGCATGCCAGCCACCACCCCGATCCTAAAAGTAGAAGGAACCAAGGCTCTAAGCGCCGAAGTTGTGTTGCACGGAGACGGGTTCGACGATGCCTATGCCTACAGCCTGGAATTGCAGAAGAAATATGGCTATGTCTACATCCATCCCTTCAATGATCTGCAGGTTCTCCTCGGACAGGGCACAACCGCCCTGGAAATCATCGATGCCTGCAAGGATATCGACGCCATTCTCGTACCAATTGGCGGTGGCGGTTTTGCTTCCGGCGTAGCCTTGGCTACGAAACTCGTCAATCCTGACATTAAGGTCATCGGTGTCGAACCAGAAAATGCAGCCTGCATGAAAACAGCTCTCGCGAACAACAAAATCCTTACCTTGGACAGTGCGGATACCGTCGCTGATGGCTGCGCGGTAAAAACGGCCGGCACACTGACATTTGAATTCTGCAAGAAATATCTCGACGATATCATCACCGTTTCGGAAATGGAAATCATGGGCGCCCTGCTGGCTCTCATCGAAAAACATAAACTCATTGCAGAAGGGGCCGGTGTTCTCTCACTGGCAGCGCTGACAAAGCTTCCCTTCAAAGGAAAGAAAGTCGCCGCTATCGTCAGTGGTGGCAACATTGATATTTCCATGATTTCCGCCTTGATTGAGAAGGCTTTGATTGCCCGCAGCCGTGTATTTTGTTTCGCCGTTCCGCTGCCGGATAAACCGGGACAGCTTCTCAATGTTTCCCGTATCCTGGCTGAGGAAAATGCCAACGTCATCGAACTCAACCACAATCAGGCCAAAGTCACCGACAGCTTCAAAAAAGTGGTTTTGGAGGTCACTGTCGAAACCCATAACGAAGAACATGTCAACCGTATAATCGGAGCCTTGAACAAAAACGGTTACGAAGTCGATCGCCTCTATTAATAGCGTTCTAACGGAATTTGAACCCATTTTTATCCGGGTTCTTTTTCTTTCTCTCTCGCTGTATTGTTATTCATAGTTTTCTAAAAATAGAACCTTTTAGCTTACGCATTGACTTTTTTAGTACCTATTTATATAATGAAGTGTCTTATTTATAATTTTTAATATTTTTTCACGATGATCTGTCATCAAAAGAAAGGAATGAACTCATTTGGTTCTACTCGCACTGTCCCCAATTCTTTGGTTGGTCGTTGCGCTGAGCATCCTTCATATGCCCGGTCACAAGGCCTGCCTCCTGGCCCTCCTCATTTCGATTGTTGTCGGCATGGGGCTCTATGATATGACCGCTGTGCACGCTTTCCAGGCTTTCCTCGAAGGTGTTGCCTTGGCTTGCTGGCCAATCCTTTTGGTCATCATCGCCGCAATCTTTACCTACAATCTTTCCCTTCACACCAAAGGCATGGACGTCATCAAGAAAATGCTCACTTCGGTCAGCCATGACCGCCGCGTGCTGATCCTGCTGATTGGCTGGGGCTTCGGCGGATTTCTCGAAGGTATGGCCGGCTTTGGTACGGCCATCGCAATCCCGGCTGGTATGCTTGCTGGTATCGGCATCAATCCGATCATGGCTGCCTCTGTCTGCCTGATTGCCAATTCCGTACCAACCGCTTATGGCTCCATCGGAATTCCGCTCGTCACCCTTGGCAGCGTTACGGGCAATGATCCAACTACCCTTGCCACCTATACCTGCCTGCAGCTTGCTCCGCTGACGGTTCTCTGCCCAACCCTTATGACCATTGTTGCTGGCGGCGGCAAGCTCAAAGCTCTCAAAGGCATGACGGTCATGTGCATTGCCGCTGCTCTTGGCTTCCTTATTCCGGAGCTGATTGTCGCTCACTTTATGGGTCCGGAACTGGCTGTGGTCGCTGGTGCTATCGGTGCCATGGGCGCCATTGTCGGCTGTGCAAAGCTGTTCCCAGTAAACGACCCGGAATACGCAATGCCATCTCATGAGGATGAAGAGCCGGTTACCGCTGCTGGTGGTCTCAAGGCTTGGCTACCGTTCATCCTGATTTTCGTATTCCTGCTGGCTACATCGAAACTCGTTCCGGCACTTCATGACCCGCTTAACCTCATCAAGACTTCGGTCCTCATCTACGATGGTGAAGGCGGTGCACCGTACACCTTTACCTGGATTGCTACACCGGGTATCCTGATTCTCCTGGCTGCCTTCATCGGCGGCAGTGTTCAGGGCGCTGGCATTGGTGAAATGCTCAGCGTTTTCAAGAAAACCGTCATAAACCTTCGTTTCACGATTGTTACGATTATCGCCGTCATCGCTACGGCAAAAGTCATGGGCTATGCTGGCATGACTCATGAAATTGCGGTAACCGCAGTTGCTGCCACAGGTACGGCTTATCCGTGCATTGCAGCTTTCATCGGCTCCATCGGTACTTTTATCACGGGTTCTGCTACCTCCAGCTGCGTGCTGTTTGGTAAACTGCAGACTGACTCCGCCATGGCTATCGGCGCTACACCAGCTGCCCAGGCTTGGATTGCCGCTGCTAATGCCACCGGTGCCTGCGCCGGCAAAATGGTATCCCCCCAGAGCATCGCCATTGCGGTTGCCTCGATTGGTGTTACCGGCGTTGACGGCCAGCTGCTGAAATTCGCCGTCAAGTACTATGTGCCCTTTGTCATCGTCATGGGCATCATCGTCTACTTCGGCCAGAGCTTCGTAGGCTAACCGAACGAAACCATTAAAACATTTTTGCTAACCACTTTAAAAAGCGGCTGTCGATTCCGGCAGTCGCTTTTTGCTTCCCCCGCTAAGTTATATGTCTTCTCTGGTGTTATATGCTATACTAGGGATAAACAGTGCGTAAAGGAGAAAATTATGATTCCGTTGAATAAACTTACGACAGAAGGTCGTAATCCCCATACAGCCCATATCGACGAACTCAGCACCCTGGAAATGGTGACGGCTATCAATCGCGAAGACCAGCAGGTGCCGCTGGCAGTGGAACGGGTATTGCCACAAATTGCCCAGGCAATCGACCTCATCACCGAAAAACTCAAAAGGGGCGGCCGCCTCTTTTATATCGGTGCAGGTACCTCCGGCCGTCTCGGCATCCTCGATGCGGTGGAATGCCCGCCAACCTATGGAACATCACCAGAGCTGGTACAGGGACTTATCGCCGGGGGAACGCCAGCCATCTTCAAAGCCCAGGAAGGGGCAGAAGATAATCCAAACCTTGCTTGGGAAGATTTAAAAGCCGCGGGCTTTTCCTCAGGCGATGTACTGGTTGGCATCGCCGCCTCTGGACGCACCCCCTATGTTATCGGCGGCATCGAATACGCCAAAAAGCTGCAGGCGCCAACCATCGCCCTATCCTGCAGTGAAAACTCCCAGATAGCCGACCTTGCCGACCTTGCCATCACTCCTGTCACAGGGCCTGAGGCAGTTACCGGCAGCACCCGCATGAAAGCTGGTACCGCTCAAAAACTGGTACTCAACATGCTGTCCACCGGCACCATGATTAAACTGGGCAAAGTTTACGGAAACCTCATGGTCGATGTAAAGACCTCCAACCTCAAACTCGAGGAGCGAGCCCGCCGCATCGTCATGGAGGCCACCGGCTGCAGCCGCAACGAAGCCATTGCCGCTCTTGAAAAAGCCGAAGGACAGGCAAAACTTGCTATCCTGCTGCAGCTGACGGGCTGTAGCGCCGAAAAAGGACGAGAGCTGCTCACTAAAGCAGCGGGAAAACTTGGCAATGCTTTACAGGAAATGGAGATACGCGCATGAATTATAAAACAATCGCTCGGCAGATTTTCCAAATTACTGGGCCTGCCGCTAACATCAAAACCATAACCCACTGCATGACTCGCCTCCGCCTAGGACTAGAAACAACACCACCAGACGCCGAGCAGCGGTTAAAGAGCATCGAAGGCGTTCTCGGCGTCAATCAGAATGAGGACGAATTGCAAATTATCTTAGGCCCGGGCCGAGTGGATAACGTCACCGACGAATTTTCCAAGCTCGTCCATAAGGACTCTGCCCCTACCAGCCCAGCTGCAGCAGCGAAAAGCAAAGCCCAAATTGGCGACGGCAAAGAACTTCACGCGCAAATCCGCGCCCAAAATGCCACCCCGGTTAAACTGTTCTTCAAGCGAATCGCCAGCATATTTGTGCCGCTGATTCCTGCCTTCATCGCCTGCGGACTCATCAGCGGCCTGTTAAACGTCGTGTCCAAAGCGGATCCCTCGGTATCCGCCACCGCCTGGTTCCAGCTGCTAGCCGTAGCTGGCAATGTCATTTTCTGGGGAATGAATCTCTTCATCGGCTTCAACGCCGCCAAAGAATTTGGTGGCACCCCCATCCTCGGCGGCATTCTCGGTGGACTTATCACCCATCCAGGACTGGCAGGAATCACCCTCAACAACACCCAGCTGGTCCCAGGCCGCGGCGGAGTCATTTCGGTACTGCTCATCGCTGCCCTCGGTTCCCTGGTAGAAAAGCGCTTGCGCCGCCTTATCCCTGAGATGTTCAGCCTGTTTTTAACGCCGCTTTTTACCTTCCTCCTTGCGGGCGCCATTGCCATCCTGTTTTTGCAACCCTTCGGCGGCTTTCTGTCTGACCTCATCGGCCAAGTGGTAACTACTGCCATAAACACCGGCGGTGCCATAACTGGCTTCGTGCTAGGCGGCCTATGGCTCCCCCTGGTCATGTTAGGACTTCACCAGGCCTTTACCCCGATTCACGTAGACCTGCTCGCCCGCTATGGCGTAACCATCCTACTCCCCATCCTGGCCATGGCCGGCGCAGGTCAGGTGGGTGCCAGCTTTGCCGTCTACTTCAAGACCAAGAATAAGCACCTCAAACAGACCGTTGCCTCCGCCCTTCCCGTGGGCATCATGGGCATTGGCGAACCCCTTATCTACGGTGTCACCTTTCCCCTGGGCCGGCCATTTATCGGCGCCTGCATTGGCGGTGCCTTTGGCGGGGCTGTTCAAGCCGCCTTCGGCATTGGTTCAGCTACCCTCGGTATTTCCGGCCTACCGTTGGCCGCTGGTACCGACCACATCTCCCTTTACCTTTTGGGCCTGATTACAGCCTATGCAGCGGGATTTGCCGCCACCTGGCTGCTTGGCTTCGACGACCCGTCCGAAGACTAGACCGCATCCTCACCACAATATCAAACGATAAAGAGGGAATATTTCATGAACAATGGTATTTCAATCTACCCAGGACTGGATAACACCCTGGAAGAAAATCTTGAACTCATCCATAAAGCTGCTGCCTGCGGCTTTCGCCGCATCTTCACCTCCCTACACATCCCTGAGACCAACGTCCAAGCCTTGAAGCGGGAACTGTCGGAACTGCTGCGGGAAGCCCGGCGCCACAATATGGAAGTCATCTCCGATATCTCCCCCACCACCATGGACCTGTTGGGAATCAAAGAATTTTCCCCGTCGGCCTTCCGCATGCTGGGAATTACCACCCTACGGTTAGATTACGGCTTCGGTCTGGAAGATATTGTAAAACTATCCCACAACAAACAGGATATCCGCATTCAACTCAACGCCTCCACGATTACGGGCAAACTCCTCAGCGCGCTTGTAGAAATGCAGGCTAACTTCCGCCAGATTGACGCCCTGCATAATTTCTATCCCCGCCGTGGCACAGGCATCAGCGAGGAATGTCTCGTGCGCAAAACCATGATGCTGCATAAGCTGAAAATCAAGACCGGCGCCTTTGTCCCCAGTCAAGGACGCCGCCGCAGCCCCTTGCAGGACGGCCTCCCCACCATGGAAGACCATCGGGATGAATCAGCCGAACTGGCCGCCCGCCACCTCATCGCTTTGGGCATCGACTCCATCTTTATTTCGGATAGTCTGCCCACCGATGAAGAACTGCATTCCATCGGCTCCCTAAACAACAATCAAGTCACCCTGGGAGCTAAGCTCCTAACCAAGGACCCAGTACAGCGCGAACTGCTTTCCCATACCTTCACGGCCCGGGCCGACGAAGCCCGGGATGCCATCCGCGCCGAAGAAAGCCGCCAAATTCTCAAGGACATGGGCGAGAAAATCCGGCCGGACAATACCATCATACGCCCCATTGGCGCCGTAACTTTAGACAATGTCGATTATCAGCGCTACATGGGCGAACTTCAAATTATCCGCACCCCCCAAGAGGCCGATGCACGAACCAACGTCGCCGCCATGGTCGAGGAAAGCGAAGTCAACATGCTCCAGTACATCACCCCAGGACGAAAGTTTTCATTCCGATTCAAAGAATAAACTGCTATAATATACATAATTGAAAGTAATGGGAGGATTTTATGGACGATTATACCGCTAACGATGACCTCTGCGAGGTCTATCATACCCATCCAGACCGGCTCCAAGACTGCGCCATCCACAAACTCGATGACGAAACCAGCCTGGCATTGGCTGATGTCTTTAAGACGCTAGGAGACAAGACTCGCATCAAACTGCTCTCCCTGCTGGCTTCCGAAGAGGAGCTCTGCGTCTGCGATATTGCCGAAGCACTTCAGATGGGACAATCTGCCATCTCGCATCAACTGCGTGTACTTCGTGCTGCCCGTCTCGTGAAATTCCGCAAAGTAGGCAAAGAGGCTTTTTATTCCCTGGACGATGACCACGTCTTAAAACTCATGCGTCAGGGACTTGACCACGTTCGCGAGGCTTAACGGAAAGGAAACCAATAGAAAGGACGAGGACTATGAAACGACCACAGCTGCTCCGAACCGGCCTTATCACCTGCCTGTCGCTTGTCATGCTGACCGGCACGGTACTGGCATCCCCAACACTTCGCTCTGGTTCCACCGGACATGATGTGCTGCTGTTACAGAAAAAACTCAAAAATGTCGGCTACACCATCCACTCGGTAGATGGTGTCTACGGCGATGAGACGGAACGAGCTGTGGCCGAATTTCAGCGTGACCAAAAAATCCGCATCACCGGAATCGTCAACAACGCCACTTGGCGGGCACTGCAAAAAGCCAAGAAGCGTACCTGGGGCAGCAATGTTCCTAAACCACAGCCCCTTCCAGTTCTTCAAACCGGTGGCGGCCAGCTAGCACCGGATAATCAGCCCATACTTGCCCCTGGCAAAGTAAATGCCATCATCCGCACGGCAAAATCCTACCTAGGCGTCCCCTACAAATTTGGCGGAGACACCCCGAAGGCCTTTGACTGCTCTGGCTATCTGCAATACGTCTTTGCCCAGAACGGAATCACGATCCCCCGCACCGCCGATGAGCAATACAAACTCGGGCGACGGACCACCAGCAGCCGCCAGCTGGTTCCAGGTGACTTGGTTTTCTTTACCACCTATGAACCCGGAGCCTCCCACTGCGGCATCTATCTGGGTAACGGACAATTCATCCACGCCAGCTCCAGCAAAGGCGTCCGCATCGATGAATTGTCTAACAGCTATTGGTCCCCACGTTACTACGGCGGAAAACACATTGTAAAATGACGAATACGCAAAGAGCCTCCGACACTAGGTCGGAGGCTCTTTCTAATCCTTACGCACTTATCTGCAGCAAAATATCCTGCAGGTTTAATGCCACCAGTTGTTCTTCGGGGGAGTCTTCCCGCTCGGTCATCAACAACAGCTGCTGAACTACCAAATAATTCCGGAACATCTCAACGGTAATATCCTGTTTCGCCATGATATGACGGCGCATTTTGCGCTTGGAACGCTGCAGGGCATTGTCAACGCTCTTGATGGAACCACTGATTTCATCGGCAATTTCCTGATAAGACATCCCGCGCACATAGGACAGGAAAATGCGGTAATCAAAGGGAGTCAACTCCTTCGTCACCACTGCCTGGCAGAATTCATAGTCTTCCTTCATCACCAAGCAGAACTCAGGATTCGCCTCTAACTCATCACTGACCAGAATATCCAGCAGCGTGTAATTCTCACTCTCTTCTGCAATGGAATAGTCCAGGGAATAAGCCGTATTGAGGGGCTGATTTTTGAGACGCTGCAAAGCCTTTACAGCCGTGATAAACTGACAGCGCACACAATGCTGGGCAAAGACACCAAAGGGTATCTTCTTCTCCGGATTGTAATCCCGCATTGCTTTAAAAAAGCCTATCTGCCCTTCCTGAAACAAATCTTCCTGGGCAATATTGCGCAGACAGTTCCAGCGCGTCTGACCACCAATCATCGGAGCATAGCGCTTCAACATCATTTGAACCAGCCGATCATCCCCATTCAGCTGATACAACGCTACGACCTCTTCATCGGTCATCTTTTTCCAGATATCCATCGACAAAACGCTATTCAACTCCTATCTTCTATCCCATTTCCTTTCTTACCCTACTCTAATTTATATTAACATGCCATTAACCGTGTATACAATACGACTTTTTTCCCTTTTTTTTCTTATTCCGAGCTCCCTGCTCCCACGCATTAACAGTGCCATCAACCTTTATCCCGCAGCCTATCCCAAATCGTCAAAAAAGTCCGCCTCATCATACATAGGACTTACATCCTATAATATTGTTTTTGCACCACTTCTTTTCTATTGCATTTTGCTATTACTTCCAATTATTTCCCTTTCCTATTCTTGTTGTCCTTTACCAAAAAATGCCCGTCGGTTCTTGGCCAACGGACATTTTCGTTATTCACAGGCTTTTCACCACCTGCGATTTATTCATTTTCTGCTATCCGCAACCGCCTGGAAAGCAACTGCCGCAGCTGCAATGGTGCGGTCAATGTCTTCATCACTGTGCGCCCCACTCATAAAGAGGGTTTCAAACTGGGAGGGAGCCAAATAAATTCCCTGCTCCAACATGGCTTTGAACCAGACTTTAAAAGCCTCCTGGTCCGATGCGCAGGAATCTTCATAATCGAAAACATCGTGATCATTGAAGAAGATACCAAACATCGAACCTGCCTGATGGGCCTGAATCGTAACGCCGGCTTCCTTGGCCTTTTCCTGCCACCCCAGCAACAGCTTCTTAGTCTTGAGGGTGAGCTCACGGCTGTAATCGGCCTTGCCCTCTTCCGGCTCCGCTGTAATGATTTTCAAGGTTTCAAGACCGGCTGTCATAGCCAGCGGATTGCCCGAGAGCGTTCCCGCCTGATAGACCGGACCTGCCGGCGATACCTTCTGCATGATGTCACGGCGTCCGCCATAAGCCGCCACCGGCAAGCCGCCGCCGATAATCTTGCCCAAGCAGGTAAGGTCCGGCGTAATGCCATAAGCTGCCTGAGCACCGCCCAAAGAAGCACGGAAACCGCACATGACCTCATCAAAAATCAACAGTGCGCCATGCTTTTCCGTAAGATTACGCAGCGTACGCAAATAGCCCTGTTTCGGCGGCACACAGCCCATATTGCCAGCTACCGGCTCCACAATGACAGCTGCCACTTCATCGCCAATCTCCTCCATAACCTTCGTGATGGCTTTGGAATCGTTATAGGGCACCGAAATCGTATCCTGAGCTGTGCCCTTCGTAACCCCCGGCGAACTTGGCACGCCAAAGGTTGCCATGCCCGAACCGGCATTTACCAGCAAACTATCACTATGACCGTGATAACAACCGATGAATTTGACAATCTTTTCCCGGCCCGTATAGCCCCGCGCCAAGCGCAGGGCACTCATCGTCGCCTCAGTACCGGAATTTACCATGCGGATGACCTCAATGGATGGGTAGACCTGCATGACGAGCTTGGCCAGCTCCGATTCGATACAGGTGGGGGCACCATAACTCGTGCCACGGGTTGCCGCTTCCTGCAGCGCCTTGACCACCTGGGGATGAGCATGACCTACCACCATTGGCCCCCAGGAGCCTACATAATCGATGTACGCATTGCCATCGATATCGTATATCTTATCGCCTTCAGCCCGGGCAATAAACGGCGGGTTGCAGTCAACACTAGCATAGGAACGAACCGGACTATTGACCCCGCCCGGCATCAAAGATTTCGCCTCCGCAAAGGCGGCAGCGGATTTTTCAAGATTCAGCATAAATTACTCCTCTTCTTTAAGCCATTTGGCAGCATCAATAGCATGATAGGTAATGATGATATCTGCCCCTGCGCGTTTCATTCCCATAAGCGTTTCGAGCACAATGCGCTTTTCATCAATCCAGCCATTGGCAGCGGCAGCCTTGACCATAGCATACTCACCACTGACATTGTAGACCGCTACCGGATGATGGATATGATCGCGAACCTGACGAACTACATCAAGATAAGCCAACGCCGGTTTAACCATAATGATATCTGCCCCCTCGGCAATGTCCAGATCAACTTCCTTAATGGCTTCATGGGCATTAGCCGGATCCATCTGATACTGACGGCGGTCTCCAAAACTCGGTGCACTATCAGCTGCATCGCGGAAAGGGCCATAGTAGCCCGAAGCGTATTTTACCGCATAGCTCATAATCGAGACATTGATGTAGCCGGCCTCATCCAGGGCTTCACGAATAGCCGCTACCCGTCCATCCATCATATCCGACGGCGCTACGATATCCGCACCAGCCTTAGCCTGGGAAACAGCCACTTTCTGCAACAGTTTCAGCGTCTTATCGTTGTCCACATAATGGTCTTCCAAATGACCGCAATGACCATGTGACGTGTACTGGCAAAGGCAAACATCCCCCACCACCATCATTTCCGGAACGGCTTCTTTGATGGCCTTAATAGCACGCTGTACCGGACTATTCATATCCCAGGCGCTCGAACCATCCTCATCCTTGTACTCCGGCAGGCCAAAGACCTCAACGGAAGGGATGCCCAGCTGCCAGCATTCCTGGGCAGCTTTTACGGCATTATCCACCGAAAGATGATAGCAGTTCGGCATGCTGGGGATTTCTTCTTTGACATTTTCCCCTGGAACGACAAAAATCGGATAAACAAAATCCTTTGCCGAAAGATTCGTCTCCCTTACCATGGCGCGCATAGCCGGTGAAATACGCATGCGACGCGGACGGAGTTTCTGAGTATACATAAAATCCATCTCCTATGAATCAAATATTCGCTTTAATTGCCTCAACCAAGCCATCAATCGTATATTCTTCGGCGACAATATCCGGCTCAATGCCGTTATTCTTCGCCGTAGCTGCCGTAACAGGGCCGATGACAGCAGTTTTGCTATGAGCCAAGGCAGCAGCCGAACCGATAATCTTGATGAGATTCGTCACCGTGGAAGAACTCGTAAAGGTCACTAGGTCAATTTCCCCAGCTGCTAGTTTTGCCTTTAGGGCTTCCGCATCAACTTCTGCTGCCACCGTCCGGTAGGCCGGTGCTACATCCACCACAGCACCCTGCTCACGCAGCTTCTCTGGCAGGATTTCTCTTGCCTCCTGCGCCCGCGGAATCAAAATCTTCGCATGGGGCGGAAGTTTCCCCTTGAGCGCTTCCAAAACGCCCTCAGCCCGAAATTCCTTCGGTACCACATCCGCCACGAGGCCATATTCCTTGAGTTTAGCTGCCGTGGCACTGCCGATGGCCGCTAATTGGGCATAGCCCAAAGCCCGAGCATCTTTACCAGCCTTCATAAGGCGGTCAAAAAAGCGGTCAACGCCATTGGCACTAGTAAAGATAAGCCACTGATAGTCTCGGAGTTTTCCAATGGCTGCGTCAAGGACTTCGTAATGGTCCGCCGGTTCTTCGATGCGGATAGCTGGCGTCTCGATGACCTTAGCTCCTAGCTGTTCCAAACGGGCCGTGAGTTTAGATGCCTGGCTGCGCGCCCGGGTGACCAGCACGGTCTTGCCAAACAGCGGATGAGTCTTGGGCTCATCGAACCACTGGAGTTTTTCACGCAGATTGACGACATCACCAACAATAAAGATTGCTGGCGGCTTGAGGTTAGCCTTGGCCACCTCCTCTGCAGCCGTGCCCACCGTTGTCATGAGCACCCGCTGCTCAGGCTTCGTCCCCCAGCGAATAACAGCTGCCGGCGTATCGGCTGGACGGCCGTTTTCGATGAGTTTTTTCGTGATATGGGGCAAATTGGCCACACCCATCAGGAATACCAACGTATCTACGCCAGTGGAAAGATGCTCCCAACGCATGTTGCTCTTGCCCTTGGTGGGGTCTTCATGTCCTGTAACCACCGCAAAGGAAGTTGCCACCGCACGATGTGTAACCGGAATGCCCGCATAAGCAGGTACTGAAATCGCCGACGTAATGCCCGGCACAATCTCAAAGGGCAGACCGTTTTCCTGCAGCAGCAGCCCTTCCTCGCCACCGCGGCCAAAAACAAAGGGGTCGCCGCCCTTGAGGCGCACCACGCATTTCCCTTCTTTGGCTTTATCCACCAGCAGCTGGTTAATGTCCTCCTGCTTCATGGTATGATTACTAGATGCCTTACCCACATAGATGTATTCTGCATCATCCGGAGCCCATTGGAGAATCCGGTCATCTGCCAGGCGGTCGTAAACCACGACCTCTGCCATTTTCAGGCAATCCACTGCCTTGAGGCTTATCAGCCGGTAATCTCCCGGACCCGCACCTACCAAATATACCATTCCTGCCATATTTATCTCTCCCTTAACCATTTAAATCGATTTTAGCGGTCCATGAGCAGGCCAATTTCCTGCATGATTTGCAGCCCGCCCATTGCCAACAATTTATCCGCCAGTTCCCGGCCTATTTTTTCGCAATCCTCAGCAGGGCCCGTAAGCTTATCCCGATAGAGTTTTGAACCATCCACAGAGGCGATTACGGCTTCCACCTGAAGTTTCCCCTCCCCTGCCGGAGTCGCATAAACGCCCACAGGAACCTGACAGCCGCCTTCAACCTGTGCCAAGAAGGAACGCTCTGCCATTGCACACTGCACCGTCTCCCCATCATTGAGGAAGGCAATCAGCTCGCGAACCTCTTTATCAGCGGCTCTGGTCTCGATGGCCAGTGCCCCTTGGCCCACCGCCGGAAGCACCATGCTCTTCGGCAGCACATCGGTGATGCGTTCCCCAAAACCTAAACGCTTGAGTCCTGCCACTGCCAGGATTATTGCATCGAAATTTTCCTCTTCCAGCTTGCAAAGCCGCGTGTTGACATTTCCCCGCAGGTCACAGATATTGAGATCAGGGCGCACATGCAAAAGTTGTGCCTTGCGGCGCAGGCTGGATGTGCCCACCTTTGCTCCTGGTGGCAGCTCCGAAAACTTCTTGTACGTAGGGCTTACCACGGCATCACCGGGGTCAAAGCGCTTGGTGATGGCAGAAATCACCAGTCCTGCCGGAACTTCCGTCGGCATGTCCTTTAGGCTGTGCACCGCCAGGTCAATGCCCCCTTCCAGCATATCTGTCTCCAATTCCTTCGTAAAAAGGCCCTTGCCGCCGATTTTAGCCAGCGGCGCGTCGAGAATCTTGTCCCCTTTAGTGGTCATGAGCTTGAGCTTTACCGTAAGCCCTGGATATTCTTCCTCCAGACGGCCTTTCACATACTCAGCCTGCCAAAGTGCCAGCTTACTGCTGCGCGTACCGATAATGATGGTGTCTTTCTTCACGGGTAGCTGTCTCTCCTATCGTATCGAGTTTAAATAACGAGCGCATTGCGTCGATATAGAATTCTTCCTGTGGGGTCCCAGCCGATGCGTTCAATTTCATCATCGGCATGCGCAAAATCTTTCGCACAATCATGCGGGTCATATGCTCAATCTGGCGCTTCTCTTCCTTGGTAAGGTCAGGAAGCTTTGAGCTGGCTCGCTTGATTTCCCGCTGCCGAATTCGTTCGCAGCGCTCGGATAGCAAGGCCATAAGCGGACGAAAGGACAGGTATTGGAATTTATCTTCAATCGATAATACTTCCTCCTCCACGATTTTCTGGGCCTGAACCGCTTCTTCCCGCCGTTCCTGTACATGCTCATCAACGACTTCTTCCAGCGCATCGATGTTGTAAAGGCTGACGTTCTTGAGTTCCCCTACCTCAGGGTCCACATCACGGGGCACGGCAATATCGATGAGGAACAGCTGGCGGCCTTTGCGCTTGGTCATGAGCTGGCGTGTCTCCCAGGGCTTAATGACATAATGGGGTGCCCCGGTAGAGGTCACGATGACGTCCACGTCCACCGCCTTTTTCATCGCTTCGTCAAAGGGAATCGCTTCGCCGTTAAACCGGTCTGCTAACTGCTCAGCTCGTTCCAAATGACGGTTGGTCACGTAGATTTTCTTGACTCCCCGAGAAACCAGATGCTGCGCCGTAAGTTCTGCCATCTTGCCCGCACCGAAGATAAGAGCGTTGGAGGAGGTCAATTCCCCCAGCACCTCACGAGCCAATTCCACCGCCGCGTAGCTTATCGAAACCGAATTATACTGAATGCGGGTTTCCGTCCGCACCCGCTTGCCACAGGCAATGGCCCGGTGGAAAAGGGTGTTGAGAATGGTACTAGTCGTACCAGCTTCACGTCCTAAGGCATAAGCGGCCTTTACCTGCGACAGGATTTGACCTTCTCCCAGCACCAGGGAATCAAGACTTGACGCCACTTTGAAAAGATGCCGGATACATTCCTCGTTCTCATAATGATAGAGATACTCGTCGATATTCTCCTCATTCCCCGTAAGGTCGAAGAGAAACTGCCGCAGCGTCGGCAAGTCTTCTCGAATGTCGTCCACCACCGCATACATCTCACTGCGGTTGCAGGTCGATAAGACCACCGCCTCCGAAAGGCCCTCGTAGTCATTGAGATTGGCCAACCCATCACGTATTGCTTGTTTCGGTATCGCGAACCGCTCCCGCACATCAACAGGAGCAGTTTTATGATTCAGCCCCAGCATCAATAATTCCATTGCGTATCTCTTCCTCCGCCCGGTCCAGCTGACCGGCTCTCACTAAATCTATCACACACTGATTCAGAGCCTTGCGCCAACGGCGCTGATGCTCCGCACTACCTCCCGGCAGCTGTTTTATTTCTTCCCGTAAAGCCCTGAGCCGCGGTAAAAACTCCGCAAAGCTCTGGGGATATTCCCGTTCCAGCCGTTTCCGCAACAGCCGTGAAAAAGCCGGACTGTCGCCGCCGGTAGACACCGTCAACAGCAAATCTCCCCGCACAACGCGCGACGGGACCTGAAAGTCCGTCACCTCCGGCTGCGCCGCCGCATTGACTAACGCTCTGAGCTGTTTGGCTTCCCGCGCTGCCTCCCGGTTGGCCGTTTCCGAATCCGCCGCACAAAATACCAGCAATGGCTGATACGGTGCCAGCATGCCATACGCATAAGCGCCAGCCTGCCAGCACAATTGGTGTTCCCCCACCATTTGCTGCAGCCCTTCGGTGACAGCCGGTGCAATAACCGTTACATCAGCCCCGGCGGCGATAAGGCCCTTTACCTTCCGCTCTGCCACCTGGCCGCCGCCTATCACCACACACGCTTTGCCGGACAGGTCCAGATTCAATGGATAAAGCATTTGCTCCCCTGCTTTCCTGAACGAATATCATTTACGAATTAGATTCATTTTTCAAACTGCTTCTACTATTATACCGCTGATTGGAAGATTTTTCTATACGCAAAATCCTTCATCATAAAAGGCCGCTGACTCGTTTTGGAGTCCGCGGCCTTTCCTGCATACAGAACGGTTCGTTCACAGTCCCAATCCTGCGTATTATCCTCAGTCCAGCGATATGATTTTGTTCTTTAAAACGTAAACCAATGCCTGGGTACGGTCATTGACCTTGAGTTTATGGAAAATGCTGGTCAAGTGATTCTTGACGGTCTTTTCACTAAGCCCCAGGGCCTTGCCGATATCCTGATTGGAAAAACCTTTGGCAATGCACTCCAATACATCCATCTCACGGGCAGTCAACCGTTCGCCACGGCTCTCATCCAGCATTTCCCGGGCCTTTGTTTCCACATCATCCGAAATCGACAGGCTGCCAAAGAGCCGCTCTGCCAGCTTGGGATAGACAAAGGCGTTGCCCTCATTTACCACATGGATAGCCTTGACCAGTACCGCCGGTTCCACATCCTTCAACAAGTACCCCAGCGCGCCATTCTTCAACAATTCCAATACGTAGTTATCGCTATCGTGAATCGTCAAGGCGACAATTTTGGTTGGACATTCTGCCTGCTTAAGCTGACGAGCAACTTCCAAGCCACTGAGCCCTGGCATGTTGAGGTCTAACAGCAGTACATCCGGTTGAAGCATCAGCGTACGAGCCAAGGTCTCCTGGCCGTCCTCTGCTTCACCGATGACCTCAAGATCATCTTCAAAGTTCAGCACACGCTTGATCCCCTGCCGCAGCAAGGCATGGTCGTCTGCAATCAAAATCTTAATCGCCATATCTGTTCTCCTTTTCTAATCGCATTGGCCTGTATCTATCGTACTGCCGGAATCCTTAAGTACACGGGCCGTCAGGAAAATCATGATTTCCGACTCCGTATGATTCCTCTTGTAATTGCGAAAAAAGCTCCCCAAAATAGGAACATCCCCAATAAACGGCACTTTGCTCATGGAACGGGATTCATCGCTGCCAATCAATCCACCGATTACCATAGTCTCCCCATCCCTAAGGCGAACCGTAGTATCGGCGCTTCGTTTTTGAAAGCGATACGCCTTGATATCATTGACATACAGGGGCGAGCTAACCTCCGTATGAACCTCTGCCGTTATCTTTCCTCCGGTATTAACCCGCGGAATACACCGCAAAATAATACCAGTCTGTCGATACGTCATCGTAGTTATTGTCGACGATTCCGTGACAGACTGTGTCGGCACTGGAACCTCTCCACCGATATTAATTACAGCTTCGTGCCCCTGTAACGTAGTAATATTCGGCTTTGCCAGCATTTTGGCCTTGCCATCCGCAATCATAGCATTGAGCTTTGCACTAAAATAAAATTCATAAGGTCTCCCCTCGGGGCCATGCCCGAAACGGATTATCCCCGGAATCTGTTCACTGCCATTGAACCGGCGGCGGATTTCCGTATCCGTATAATCCCCGCCCCGTCCGTTTTTGTATCGCGTCTTGTGGTAATCCGGATACTGTGGCAGTGTTGACCATTGCCACTCCACACCCAAATCCTTTGATGCACTGCGCGAAAGTGCAATTACTTTTGCTTCTAATGATACCTGTTCTGCCGGAACGTCCAATTTACGCAAAACAACCTCAGCTTCCTGAGCCTCCCACGCCGTTCCATAAAAAATAACCGAGCCGGATGTCTCATCCACGAGAGCCCTATTTGCCGTCCGCCCAGCAGTCTTTTTGGCATTTGCCTCATTCTTCGTATCATTATAATTCTTATTCAACACAGAATCAATTTTTCCTTCATTTAAGAGCGATAAATTTACCGCCTTGGCCAAGTCATGGGGATCGGCGTATTTCACTTTATACGCATGAATATGGGATAAACTCCTGTTCCTGCTACCAACGGTCACAATATAATCATCGCCGTCTTGAAAGAGAATAAGCCCCTTCGCTGACGCCACCAGCTGCATCACCCGGTCTGGTTCTTCCGTCATATCGAGGGTTACCGTTCCCTTGACCTCATCATCTAACACCAGATTGAAATGCCCCATTTTAGCCGCCGATAAAAGCACCGACCGCACATCACCATTGACCACCTGCACCCGCATAGGAGAAGCTGTCAGCCGCCCCATCGGCAGCAAGAAAAAAATCACGAGGGCTCCAACAACGATAGTCTTCCCTTTCTGCCATTTATTCATCGCTCATCCTCATTTCTCATAGTAATAGGACCGAAGATATAGACATTTATCCTGCCAATCCCTGCGCAGGATAACCAATCCCTCACCTATTTGAACCAGCAGCCAATCCTGAAAGGTTTCTCCCGCCGACAGGACAGCTGTCTGCCCGCCAATGCGCAACAGAGCCACCTTGCCATCATCTCCCTGCATAATCCCGCAAAGTTCTGGGTCCGCAGGGCGAGCTTCGTCCATCGGCTCTAGCGACGGTTCTTGAGGCTTTGGCTTTTCCGACCGCTTTGTCAGCGGCATTGTTGTTCTTGCCGCTGACGGTTCCGGTGACAGCTTCGCTTCTTTTGATACTGCTTGTGCCTGGCAGTCCTCACCCGCTCGTTCATGAACGGCCGTAAAAGGATTACGGATATCCTCCTCTGCCACCTGAATATCCGCCCCCCGTATTCCTCGCCGCCCCAACACCTCTGGTGCTTCCTTGGGCTCTGGTGATTCTGTGGACACACTCTCCCCATCTTTGCCAGCGTACAATACACTTACACCGCAAAACAATATCGTAACAAACAGAGCTGCCAGTTTCTTGCTGTTATATTGTGCATCCATAAACGACTCTCCTCCTGTTTGTCTCTTTATAAGAAGCTTTTCGATATTATTATATTCGCATTGTTCGTGTTTGTATAGCATTTATTAAAAAATTCGAAATAAACAATAAAAAAGAAGAACTCCCTCTTACGAGAAAATTCTTCCTAATCCTACTTAAAAATTATTTCTGGTTCATAGCTTTGCGCTCAGCCAGTTTCGGGCCCATGATGCGTTTGTAGGACTCAACACCCGGCTGGTCGAAGGCATCCACATCAGCCAGCTCACCTTCGTAAGCAACCGACATAGCCAGCATGTACAGCAGCTCACCGAGATGATAAGCATCCAGTTTCGGCAGCGTAAAGCAAGCGTTGTAGCGCTTATTGGAAGCCAGCGCATCCGCATTCGACTGACGAGCAACCTCCAGAGCCTGACCCATGGTCACACCAGAGATGTCGGCCAGTTTCTGAGCTTCTGGGAATACATTCGGAATTTCCAGGTCATTTTCCCAGTTTTCCAGGCGAATGAACTGAACGATTTTATCCAGTTTACCTTCCTGATGCTGCTGGGTCTGGGAATGCATATCCGTCGTACCAACTGCCACCAGCGGCGTACGGCCATAGCATACTTCTTTGCCTTCCTTGTTGTACTGTTTGCCAAGGGACTCAGCCAGCAGCTGGATATACCACTCCGAAACGGATTTGAGATAATCGCCATAAGGCATCATGACTTCGATATCACGGCCATGTTTCTCCGACGCAGCAAATTTCAGGGCAGCATTGAGCATTGCCGGGTTCTGCCACATATCGTCATTCTGGCAAGCCTTGTCCATGTCTTTAGCACCATCGAGGAATGCTTGGATGTCGAAACCAATGCAGGCAGCCAGCGTCAGACCGACTTCGCAGAAAATCGAGAAACGTCCGCCGACACCGTCCGGTACAGCATACTGCGGCCAGCCTTTTTCAATAGCCAACTTCTTCAAGAGCGTCTGTTTTTCCATGTTCGGGTCCGTAACGGCTACTACTTCCACATCGACGTTCTCGAATTTTTGCAGCGCATCATAGATAACCATGAAGTTGGACATGGTATCAAGGGTACCGCCAGATTTGGAGATAACCAGCAGCAGAACCTTCAGATTGCGTTTTTCATGGCTCTTGGTAACTGCTGCCGAGTTTTTCAGATAACGGATGATGTCGCCCGTGCGGCGCGGGTCGATGTTCTGACCACTGAAGACAACCTTTGGAAAGCCATTGCGCTCCTCTTTCGACAGGGCGTTCCAGAACTCGCCGCAATGAACATCAAAGAGGACTTTGTCGCCGAGATAAGAACCACCGATACCGAGGGAAACTACAACGTCCACGTTGTCTTTTACATGGTCCGTCAATTCCTGCAAATGTTTCATGGAGCTGGGGCTGTTCAGATGGCCTTCCTCAACATAGGGCAGCTGGCTGAAAAGAACCTTCTCCGGCTCACCATCTTTGGAAAGATGCGCACGGATAAAACCTTTTTCGCGCATTACTTTCATAGCCTCATGAGCTTTTTTCAGATCTTCTTCGTAGCATTTCAGATCTGCATCCGTAACTTTGCCTTCACCATACAGGTTGTCATAATCAAACGTAAAACCTGATTTCAGTTTCAAACTCATTCTCGTCAACACTCCTCTGTACTCCACATCCCCGCTGCGTGCCATCGCAGTAAAAAAAAAGGATGCTACCATAAAAAACCACATATCGTATAATACGTGATTATTATAGCATGCATCCTTTTTACTGTGAAGGAATTTTTAGCGTTTCATCGTTATTTGGAAAGTTGTTTCAACCTTTCCACTAGTTTCTCGAGCTCAAAGGAATGGTCCGGCAAAAGTTCCGATACCGTCCGGCAAGAGGATTTCGAGAGCAGTGCCAGTACCAAAATCCAAACCAGCATGCCACGGGTTCCGCACTCCCCTTCTATTACTTCGCCGTTCTCATCAAAGAGGCAGCAACGGCCAAAATCCAAATCCCACAGCACGCCCATATCGGCCTCCTGTCCACGAACAGCTGCTGCCGTATACTCACGCAGGGCCGGATTGGTGGAATCCGGAACGCCATTAGGGAAACTGCGGTCAAAAACATTATGAACCTTCACCACATCAAAGGGGAGTTTTTTCTCCAGTGCATTGATGACCGGTCCTGCAGTTGCATTGACCGTATTGGCAACCACCTTATAGGGTTTGAGCTGACGAAGGTCAATAACCGAAAGCAGCTGTTCCACGTAATTTTCCATAACATCTGCCTTCAAGGACTTCTCCGGATTACCTCCAGCCGGGTCAAAGTCACTTTCCATGATTAACTGCTCAACATCCCGCAGATTGTTGTCCATAATATTCATCCAATACACCTCTGATAATTTTTTATGCCAGCAGCGGCTTTACAGCCTCTGCCAATGCGTCTTTCACTGCTTTTGCCTCATCCAGGTCTTTACCCAGGGTGGTGAAATAGGTCTTGATTTTCGGTTCCGTGCCAGACGGACGAACCACCACCGTCGAACCATCATCCAATTTGTAAATCAGGACATTAGCCTTGGGAAGCCCGGTCTTTTCCGGCGCACTGTAGTCGATAAGCTCAGCCACCTTGCGGCTGCCGAAGGACTTGGGCGGATTCTTGCGAAGCTCGGCCATGATGCCCTTCATCTTATCCATCCCCGACAGCCCCGGGAAGGAGAAGGAATCCACCGCATTGTAATAGCGGCCATACTGCTGATAAATTTCTTCCAAACGCTGTTTAATGGAAGACCCGATGGAACGGTAATAAGCGGCCATCTCGCAGATAAGCATGGACGAAACCACCGCATCCTTATCGCGAACATAGGGGCCAGCAAGATAACCATAGCTTTCCTCAAAGCCAAAGATGAAACGCTCCGTTTCCCCTTTGGCCTCCAGGCCGGCAATCTGATCACCAATCCATTTGAATCCCGTGAGCACATGCCGCAGGTCAACACCGTAGTGTTCTGCTACTTTATCCGCCAATGGCGTCGATACAATCGACATAACCGCTACCGGATTTTTCGGCATCGTGCCCTTCTCAATGCGCCCCTGGCAAATATAATCCAGCAGCAAGACACCCATTTCGTTGCCCGAAACCAATTCATAGGAACCATCGGCACACTTCATGGCGATGCCAACGCGGTCCGCATCCGGGTCGGTAGCCAGCATCAAATCCGCCTGCTCCTCTTTGGCCAGAGTCAAGCCCTTCTCCAGTGCCTCAAAGATTTCCGGATTCGGATAACTGCAGGTCGTAAAATAACCGTTGGGATATTCCTGTTCCGGAACAATCGTGATATCCGTAATACCGATATCCTTGAGTACCCGGGTTACCGGCACTAGGCCGGTACCGTTTAAGGGCGAATAAACCAGTTTAAGGCCAGCAGTTTTCGCCAGACCTGGGCGAACCTGGCAGCCTTCAATTGCCTCATAGAAAGCCTTTTTGCAGTCGTCATCAACGAACTGAATCAAGCCTTTGGCAACGCCTTCGGCAAAGCTGATATATTTTGCTCCCGTAAGCACGTCGGTTTTCTGAATGGACTCGTAAACTACTGCAGCTGCATCATCCGTCATCTGGCAGCCATCCGGTCCATAAGCTTTATAGCCATTATACTTAGCCGGATTGTGGGATGCCGTAACCATAATACCCGCATTGCACTTGTAATAACGGGTTGCAAAGCTCAGTGCCGGCACCGGCATGAGCTCGTCATAAATGCGGACATTTATGCCATTAGCTGCCAGAACCCCAGCAGCCTCTCGGGCGAAATTCCAGCCTTTAAGGCGGCTGTCGTAGCTGATAGCCACCGTCTGGGTACCGGACTGAGTCTTGACCCAGTCCGCCACGCCCTGTGTAGCCTGACGAACGACCCAAATATTCATGCGGTTCGTGCCCGCGCCCAATACGCCGCGCAAACCAGCCGTACCAAATTCCAGAGCAACAGCAAAGCGATCTTTGATGGCTTCCTCGTCATCTTTGATATCGTTTAACTCCTTATTGAGGTCGAAATCTAAAAGATCGGCAGCAGCCCAACGTTTGTACTCATCTTGATACATAGATAATCCATCCCTTTCATGAATCAGTAGTTCATTGACTTGTTGAGTCATCATCACCCACTATGAATACATTTCCTCTAGATAACTTCGACAATTGTCTCTGAAATCCTTCCCACCATTTTATTCCGTCAGATTATATTTGCGCTTAAAGCTCCGCACGGTCCAAAAGAAGGCAATGGCCAAAGGAACACAGGAACCAATCCAGGCCATGGGATTGGCCAAGCACGCTCCCAGATACCCCAGGGAAGCACACAAGAAAATTGCCGCTGCTGTGCGCATGATGAGCTCCATGACACCAGCAATAGTCGGCACAACACTCTGTCCCAACCCCTGCAGGGTATAACGGAAAATAAAGAGCAGCGCCAAAATCCAATAGCAGGAACCATTCACCAACAGATATTGCCGGCCGTATTCGATGACCTGCTGCTGACCTTCGCCCACAAAGAGATACATAATATCTGCGCCAAAGATAATAAGCAGGATTCCAGCGGCGATGCTAAAGGCCACAGACATGTAGCAGCACTTGCGCACCCCCTCGGCAATACGCGCGTATTGCTGAGCTCCATAATTCTGAGCCGTATAAGCAGCCATGGCCAGTCCAAAGGACATCATCGGCATCATGGCCACCGAATCGACTTTCTGAGAAGCCGCATAGGCGGCCACCGCCGTCGGCCCCAAATTGTTAAGTGCCACCTGCAGGATAATCGCACCGATGGCGATGATGGAGGACTGAAATCCCATGGGAAGTCCAATCTTCAAATGTTCCAGCAAAACCTCTCGGGACACATGCCAGTCCTCCCGCTTGGTATGCAGTGCCGGCACCCGGCGACGGATGTAAAGATAACACCCTATATTTCCGATAAACTGTGCCACTACCGTAGCAATTGCCGCCCCTGGAATTCCCCACTTCAATACGAGAAGTGCTACCGGCTCCAAAATAATATTCAAAATGAGCGTCAACGCCAAAATAACCGTCGGCATCTTACTATCGCCTAATGCCCGCAGAATATTGGTCTGCATCTGCAGGAACACAAACATGACGATACCACCATAAACAATGCTGATAAACGACACGGCTCCGTCCATAATTTCCGGCGGCGTCTGCATCCATACCAAAAACAACGGGCACAAAGCCACACCTACTACAGTTAAAAAGAACGAGGAAACCAACGACAAGATTGTGCAGGCTGCGGCACTTTGACGCACCCCTTTTTCATCTTTTGCCCCATAACGTTGTCCGGTATAGATGGTAATCCCCGTAGAAAATCCGATGACAAAGCCCAGCATCAAGAACATCAAACTGCCCGTACAGCCAACGGCAGCCAGTGCCTCAACCCCCAGGAAACGGCCAACCAGCAGCGTATCGACAAAGGCATACAACTGCTGAAAAATATTGCCGGCAATAAGCGGCAGGGTAAAAAACAGGATAAGCTTCGCCGGCTCTCCCACCGTTAAATTCTTAGTCATTCCAAATACCTCGATACGAAAGTCCGCAAAATCTCCTGCAGGACCAGCACATTATTCTGCAACGCCCCGGTCTGGGGACGCAATTTGTTATAGTGGAACACCGGATTGCGGGCAACCTGGTAATCTGCGGGATAAGCCGTTACCGCCATTCCCTGCTTCTCAAAATCAATAACCGACCGTCTCATGTGAAAAGCCGACGTCACCAGAATAGGTTCCGTAAAACCATGCTCCCGCATGATTTGCGTGGAAAACTGGGCATTCTGGGTGGTGTTGATGCTCTTGTTTTCCACTAGAATCTTATCATCTGGCACACCAAGGGAAAGCAGAATCCGGCGGGAAATCTCCGCTTCGTTCCCCGTATCACGATAAACTTCTCCCCCAGACAGGATGATAGGTACCCCTAACTGCCGCTGAAGCCTTACCGCCGTCAGCATGCGGTTAGCCGGATAGGAGCAAAGGGTCCCCATGCCATCTACATCCGGCACATCCTTAAACGCACCGCCCCCCAAAAGGACAATCACATCGCCGTGGGGATGGGCTGGCGGCTCGTATACAGACTCCAAAGCCCCCATAAGCCGGTCCGCCACCATTCCCGTGCAGAGCAAGTAAAAGATAAAGGATATACCTACCAGGATTTTGGCCGCCCGATGGTCATGATTCCGACGCCAGATATAAACCGCCAAGCCAAAACAAGCCAGGATAAAGATTCCCGGTGGCAGTATCCAGCTTGCTCCAAACTTCAACAAATATACCATGCAATCACCTCTGACTTGGACAAAATAAAAAGCGCAAATTCCTGCCAGTTGGGCGGAATCCCCGCATTTATTTCTAAACGAATTAGTTGTATAATATCATTGTAGCAAATAAACTTCAAAAAGAAAAGAAGGAGAGTCTTTATTATGGCCTTTATCGAACCGAATCCAATCCAGGCAACCAACAAAGCTGACGGCAAGGGAACCATCACCATCGTAAAGCTTCTAACCCCAGCAGAACTTGACGGCAAATGTGACATGTATGCCAAAGTCATCATTCCGCCCCTCTGCTCCATCGGCGTCCACGAACACCAGGGCAACACCGAGACCTACCACATTCTTCAAGGCACGGCTCTCTACAACGACAATGGCAAGGAAGTCACCTTAGGAGCAGGGGCTACTACCTTTTGTCCCGACGGTGAGAAACACGGCATTGCCAACGCCTCCAAAACCGAAGACCTCGTCTTCATGGCACTGATCATCAAAAAATAATAGAACAACAAAGGACAGTTGACTGAAAAATCAACTGTCCTTTTCTAATTCTTACATGCGCTTAACCGGTACAGGTCCTCGCGACAGGGCAATAGCACCAGTACGGGCAATCTCCAGTATTTCGTATTCGGAAAGCACTTCGATAATGCCGTCAATCTTGCTTTGGGAACCGGTGAGTTCCACCACAACATCCTCCGGCCCCACATCGACAATCTTGGCCCGGAATATCTCCACAATGTTAATGATATCCGCACGATTTTCGCGGCCAGCCTTTACCTTTATCATGACCAGTTCCCGCTCGATGGACTCCACTTTGCTGAGGTTGACTATCTTTATGACATCAATCAGTTTCGAAAGCTGCGTCACTACCTGGTCCAATTCATTTTCCGATTCCACCGATACCACAATGTTAATCCGGGTAACCTCCGGCTCTTCCGTATAACCAGCAGAAATGCTTTCAATGTTGAAGGCACGGCGGCTTATGAGCCCCGACACATGGGTGAGCACCCCCGGTTTGTTATCGACCAAAACGGCCAGCAGATATTTTTTCATCATTTTTTACTACCTCCCAACACCATCTGGTCGAGACGTTTTCCGCCTGGCACCATCGGCAGGACATCTTCTTCCTCTGGGATCCATACATCCAGCAGGGCCGGGCCCTTCTCCGCCAATATGGCAGGCAATACAGACTCCAGTTCCTCCTTCTTGGTCAGGCGATACCCCTTGATTCCCATGGCCTCTGCCAATTTGACAAAGTCGGTCTTCCCCTTGAGTTCCGATTGGGAATAATGATGATTGTAGAAAAGCCGCTGCCATTGTCCCACCATCCCCAGGATGCAGTTGTGAACAATGACTACCTTGACATCGATATCATTATCGGCAATGGTGGCAAACTCCTGACAGTTCATCATGATACTGCCATCACCGGTAAACAGGATTACCGAACTATCCGGTTTGCCAATCTTTGCTCCCATAGCCGCCGGCAGACCATAGCCCATTGTCCCCTGTCCACCAGAGGTCAGGAAATGGCGTGGTTCATACACGTCAAAGAACTGGGCCGCCCACATCTGATGCTGGCCCACATCCGTAACGGCAATCGTGTCTTTATCCACCAGCGAACTGATTTTCTTTATTAGCGCTCCCGGCTTGATTAAATCCCCTTCCTCCTGATAGCTGAAGGGATGCTCACTGTGCATGGCGACCGTATGCTGAAGCCACTGACTATGCGCAGCCACAAAATCCTGCCCGGCTGCTTTTAATTTGTTCAGGAACAGCGGCAAAGACCAACGCAAATCCCCCAATACACGGTAGTCGGCCTTTACATTTTTGTTGACTTCCGCCTCATCGAGTTCGAAATGGACAATCTTTGCCTTGGGCGCAAATCCCGACACCTTGCCCGTAACCCGGTCACTGAAACGCATGCCGATACAAAGCAGCAAATCGCACTCCTGGATGGACATGTTGGCCGCATAGGAGCCATGCATACCGGCAAACCCCAAAAAGCCCTTATCATCGGCCGGAACTACGCCGAGTCCCAAAAGGGTACTCGTAACCGGCGCGCCGAGGACGGCTGCGATTTCACGAACCAGTTCCGCGGTACCAGAGCTTATGATGCCACCGCCCACAAACAGCAAGGGCCGCTCGGCTTTTTTTACGGCTTCGGCCACCGCGTCGATTTCTTCTTCACGGCCCGTATATTCTCCCGAATAGCCACGCAGCTGAACCGACTCAGGATAGTGATAGTCAAATTTCGTGTCAAAGACATCCTTGGCGACATCGATGACTACTGGCCCCGGCCGCCCCGTCCGGGCGATGAAAAAGGCTTCCCTCAGCACCCGCGGCAAATCATGTACATCTTTGACCAGATAATTATGCTTGGTAATCGGCGTCGTAATCCCAAAGATATCTGCCTCTTGAAAGGAGTCCTTACCGATGTATGGATTCGCTACCTGCCCCGTGATGCAGACCAGCGGCACCGAATCGGTGCAAGCCGTAGCAATACCGGTAATGAGGTTGGTAGCTCCCGGTCCCGACGTAGCAAACACTACCCCAACTTTTCCCGTAGCCCGAGCATAGCCATCCGCCGCATGAACTGCCCCCTGCTCATGACGGGTCAATACATGAGGGAATTTCATCTTGTACACGGCATCATACAGCGTCAATACCGCGCCACCAGGATAACCAAATACGACGTCAACGCCTTCTTTTTTCAGACTCTCCAGTACAGCCTGAGCACCATTCATCAACAAGCGAAAGCCTCCTTCGTCTATCTCCATATTTACACAATTTCAAATTCTATTGTTACATTATACACTATTTGTATACATATTTACAACTCGAAAATACATTCAAGACAATTCCACGAATCATCCCTGATCACTGGCCAGAACAAGCGCCTGTATTTTCCCTGCTCCTGCCTGTTTCAAAACCTTAGCACAGGCATAAAGGGTTGCCCCGGTGGTCATGATATCATCCACCAGCAGAATTGTTTTCCCCCTGACTATTACCTCTGATTTCAGACGGAAGGCACCTCTCAGATTGGCCATTCTTTCCCTGGCCGTAAGCTGATATAAAGGCTTGGTCTGCCGGACACGCCGAAGCATATTTTCCATTGGCACCGCATGTGCCTGCAGCCAATCAGCAAAAATCAATTCCGCCTGATTAAAGCCACGCTCCCGCTGACGCTTCTCATGAAGGGGCACCGGAACCGCACAAACACTTTCTTCCAGCAGCTTTCCCACTCCCGCTGACTGCTCTGCCGCCTGCAATAAGCCCTTGATATAGGGAAGATTGCTGCGCTTGTCATGATATTTGAGGCCACGGATAAGATCTCTTGTGCCGCCCCGATAAACACTAAGCGCCCATGCACTGTCAATCACTGACTGCATGGGCGCTGTAATAGGCAGCCGATGTGGCTGACAGGCCAAAGAAAGGCAGACTTTACACCAGTCTCCCCGATTTTCTACGTATTTGTGGCACAAGGGGCAATGCGGAGGAAATATAAAATTCATCAACGCCTCAAACCAATTATCCACGATGGAAAAATCTCCTTTTCGGACGCTTGCTATCCCAAACCATGACGGCTTCCAAAACCGAACCGGCAATGCAACGGGCCTTATCGGAAATCGTAAAACACTCTTCCTGTCCCATTGTCGGATGAATATCGCCAATCTTCTGGCCTTTGCGGACCGTCATCCCAGTATGAAGGGCGCCGCGCAACACACCATCAATCGTGGCTTTAAGCTCAATGGTCTTGCCATCATCAGTATGGAGATGGGCTACGGACTCACCGCGCTTAACCATCAGCGAAATGCTGCGAAGCATCTCCAGCCGGCCATTTTCCGGCGCAAACAACAGATGCTCCAAATTATGCTCTAAACCAACCGTCGAATTCTTAATATCGGGATTCTTATAGGAAAATCCCTCATAAATCAGCCGACCCAGGTTATGGCCACGACCGGTCTCCACCACCGCATCGACGTCGCGGCCAGCACAGAATCCCGGCCCCAAGGCGATGGTATGCTCCGCCATATCCCGCTTCGTGCCTTTATTCTCATGGGAAACAATTGCATCAACAAGCACTTGGGGTTTGAACTCACGAACACATTTTGCCTCTGGGTCAACTAACATTACCAGCTGACCTTCCTTCAAACGCTTCTTCGCATCTTCCACATTTTTTGCCCGATAGCAAGTAATGCGCTCAACAGTTGCCTCTCCACGATAGATGGCTTCCGAAAAGGCAACGCGACGACGTGTTGCCGTAGGTTCTTTCTGCTCTAACACCAGCACGCGAAATCCCGTCCGATAAAGCGCGTGGATTACACCACTGGCGAGCTCACCGCCACCCCGCACGATTATGAGATGTTTCATTACCATTGCTCCCTTTCAATCTTCTATGTATCCCTTTTATTATAACGCTATTATTCATTTTTTGTCGACAGACAAACGTCCAAAAGAACGCTATCCGTTTGGGAAACCTGTAAAAAAATCCCGTGAAGTATTGCAATCGTCTGAATAATATGGTAATATAAAAGCGTAAAGAAGAGATTGATAATCAAACCAGTACAGAAGTAGTCCTGGAGGTCGAAACTGTACAAGGTGTTTATCAGCCGAAACAGGCTCTCTTCAAGAACAACATATCTGGAACTATGAAAGGATGTGGTTGTTTATTGAAGATATCGCTTTGCTACACTGCTTCTTTTAGCACTGACTAGCAAGTGCATCGGTGAAGAAAGAGATTATCCATCCGGCGGAAGCGAGACGTAATGATGGTCAGGTGGCCGCCAGTCGTACTCTGAGCCAGTGGAAGTCTGTAGCACAACGTCAGAAGTCCAAAGGAAGTAGCAGCTATCCCGGGTAAATCTTTACGAATCATCTAGAAACCATCGAAACTTTAGGAACCCTATCGTTATCGATAACGGCAAGATTACAATCGAGAAAGTGTACACATCGTGATGTATTATCACAAGGTTTCAGCTGAACGTCTACATACGTAGTAACCTTAGTGCGCGTGGTTCTTACTCGAGAGAGAATCAGGCAGACAAATGAATATGAAGGACAGTTAATATCTATGGTTATCAACAAATAAAAGCCGGTTCACAGAAGATGCGAACCGGCTTTTTATGTTGCTTCTTTTTAATTGTCCTCATAAGGGCGGATCCGCAAAGTGAGGCCCCGCTCCTGGCAAAGCTCCTGGCAGCGGGCGATTTCATCCGGCCCCTCCACCTGATCCACAATCGTCAAGACAACCTGTGGAATATACTTTTTGCTGTGCTCGGCAAAATCCAGCATAGCCTGATAAGACTTCTCCCCATATTTTGCCCGGGTGAGAGCGTAATAGCGCTGGGCATTGGAGGCATTGAGACTGATGGAAACCGTATCCAGGACCCCTTGGAAATCCTTCGAAATCTCACGGCCGTATTCCAATTCCCCCAGCCCGTTGGTGTTCAGACGGGTTGGCAACTCTGGGTGCTTCTCTTTTACATAGTGCAAAAGCTCCACCAACGTACCGAGCTGCATGGTGGGTTCACCAAATCCACAAAAGACAACTTCTTTTATATAATCCCAAGGAGCTTCGTCCAATGCTTTCTTGAACTCCTCAACCGTCGGCTTCTTCTTCAGCCACAAGGAAGATTCTTCTGCCATCTTCTTCATATTGCGCAGGCAAAAAGTACAGGCACAATTGCATTCATTCGTCACATTGACATAGAGATTGCGCTTGCCCTCCGGCTGAATGCGCAAACTCTCTGCAAACGGCAGGTACCTGCCGCCTTCATGGGTTGCATAAACCAGCATATCATTTCAGCTCCCTAAGATATTCTTCAAATGGCAGACCGTAGTTCCAGGGCAAATCCAGTTTCACCGCATAGGCCAGGCATTTGCTGATAAAATCAGCTGCCTTGCGAACGCTCTGCTCTAAGCTTTCGCCATTAATCAGGCTCCCGGCCACGATGGCGGCAAAGGCATCCCCGGAGCCAGACCGATCACCGCCAATTTTTTCTGACTCCAGAACGGTTCCCCGTCCCGCTTCATAAATAAAGTTTCGGATGGTCTCCCCTTCACTGAGGCCCGTGATAATAACCTGTGAGGGCCCCTGGTCAGCCAATGCACCTGCCATGTATTCCAGTTCTTCATTGGAAACCCGCCCATCCTCTGGATAGGGAATCCCCAGCAACTGACAAGCCTCCGTGAGGTTTGGCGTAACCAAATCCGCATAGACCAAAAGTTTTCGCATCTCGTCGCACATTTCCTGCGTATAGGAACTGTAGAGCTTACCATAGTCCCCCATAACCGGATCCACCATCACTCTGGTCGCTTGCTGCTTGAAACGGCGGATAAAATCTGCCACAATCTCAATCTGATGGGCAGAACCTAAAAAACCGGTGCATATACCATCAAAGGACAGCCGGTTTTTTTCCCAGCTGTCCATATAAGGCCGCATGCGGTCTGTATAATCGTCAATAAAATGGTCAGGAAATCCCGTGTGAACGGAAAGAATGGCAGTCGGCATCGGACATGCCTGTATCTTCATGGCGGATATCAACGGCAGTTCTACTGCCACAGAACATCGGCCAAAACCAGTAATATCATTGACCAATGCGATACGCTTCTGATGTTTCAACGGCATACTGACCCCTTTCCTGTTCACAAACCAATCAACGATTATCCACCTTGTCCATTGCTACCATGTCATGCTCAGCAAAACGACGCCAAGCCAGTTCCTCATACTTCGTACCAGACTTTCCATAGTTGGCATACGGGTCAATGGAAATGCCGCCACGGGGCAGGAACTTGCCCCAAACCTCGATGTATTTCGGATCCATGAGCTTAATCAAATCCTTCATGATGACATTGACTACATCCTCATGAAAATCGCCATGATTGCGGAAGCTGACCAGGTATAATTTCAGCGATTTGCTTTCCACCATTTTTTCCTGGGGAACATAGCTAATATAGATTGTCGCATAGTCCGGTTGTCCCGTGATGGGGCAGAGTGCCGTAAACTCCGGACAATTGAACTTAACCCAATAATCGTTTTCCGGATGTTTATTCTGGAAAGTCTCCAAGATCTCCGGACAGTAATCGTAATGATAATTTACCTTCTTCTTTCCCAGAAGGGTAATCTCTTCGGCAACTTTATCGCGTGACATTAATCTTTCTCCATATGCAAAAACTTTTCTTCGAAATTTTCAACGCTTTCCGGATGTCCAAACAAATAGCCCTGAATGGAATCCGCTTTGCATTCCTTAGTCAAAAGCTCGTACTCAGCTTCTTCTTCAACCCCCTCGATACAGCACTTGATTCCAATGCTATGGCAAAGGGCTACCACGTATTTGACCAAGCGACGGTCAAAATCATTCTCGAGAATCTTCTTTACGAACTCGCGGTCAATCTTTACGATATCGCAGCATAAATACTTAAGGGAAGCCAGGGAACTGTAGCCAGTACCAAAGTCATCCATAGCAATGGCCAGGCCCTGCTGACGGAATTCATCAAACTGCTTATTGACAAAGCTCCAATCCGCAACAATCTTGCTTTCCGTAAGCTCCAGAATAATCGCCTCTGGCGGCATATCGTAACGCTGCAGACATTCGGCGACGAATTTTTTGAACGAAAGGTCTTTGACCTGTTCATAGCTCATATTAATGCTGACACGAAAATTCGGGACAACCTGCCGCCAACGCTTACAGGTTTTGACAGCCTCCTCAAAAATCCACTTACCTACGGGAATGATGAGCTTTGTCTCTTCCAAAATCGGAATAAATTCCATCGGAGCTACCATGCGGCCCTTGGGATTTTTCCAACGCAGCAGTGCCTCAGCACCGATGAGTTTTTGTTCCACCGCGCTGACCTGGGGCTGGAAAAACAGGCTGAATCCCGTACAGCCATTTTCTACACTATCCCAAAGACTGTCACGCATGGAAATCGAACGAACCCAACGATTGTATTCCTCTTTACTGAACATCACATTGCGATTTTTTCCCTCTCGCTTGGCAATATCCATCGCTGCTTCAGCATGCTTATGAAGAACCAGATAATCCTTGCCGGCAGCCGGATAAAATACCGTACCACTAGATGCCGTACAAAAATACTGATGACCGTCGATATCCTGGGGCCGCGAAAGTGCGCTCTGCATACTGGCAAAGATATCATTTACCTCTTCTTCGCCAGCGCCCGGATAGATGATACCGAACTCATCGCCATCGAGTTTAAAAAGCGTCAAAGCCGGAGGAAGGACGTTGGCAATCAAACGCGATACGCGCTTTAATACCTGATCCCCCAACAAGCGATTGTAGGTTTCATTGACGATCTTGAAATTATCCAACCCAACTACCAGGATTGCGCCGCCTTCACCCGTTGCACGATATTCTGCTAACGCCCGCTTAACCGCGTGCTCAAACTGATATTTATTTAAGAGTCCTGTAACTTCGTCAGCCTGATTGCGCTGTGCCATCCTCGACATCATGCCCACAAACATACTCGGATTTCCGTCCCGGTCTGTCCCAACGCGGCCACGGCAACGAAGCCATGTGTACTCACCTTTCCGATTCTTGACACGGTATTCCATCGCATACTCAAAAAAGCTCTGCGAAGTTTGAATACTGCGCATCGAAGCTAAATAGGGGCCTCGCTCCTCTGGATGAATAAGCGGTGCCCAATTGGCATCAAAATCTTCCATAACCTCACTGGGCAGTTCAAAATCCTGCACCAGATTTGGCGATACCATTACGATGTTTTCCTGTAAATCCGCAAAAAACAGATAATCCTCGGTGGTCTTCTTCAGCAGATCAAAAAAGAACTTAAAACGTTTCAAACATGGGCTCAAGGGGATACGATTATTCTTTCTCATAATTATCATCCTATTTGCCAAATTATACGTATAGGGTATTCACCCATTCTCCTCTTATCATATACCAAAACACTAATAAGAATCAAGTCTTATACCCGGCTGCAATTCATCTGCTCCAAAAACTTTCTAAAAATACAAAAAGGCCTGCTCATAACGAGCAGGTCTTTTGCGTTCAAATTAACGCTTACTTATTGAAGATATTCTTGAGTGCCTGTTTGTTGACATCGCGGTTAAGCTGTGCAAGATACGTCGTCAATTTGATGTTCTTCGGGCAAGCCTCGACACAGTTCTGGCTGTTGCCGCAGCTCGTAATACCGCCTTTTTCCATCAGAGCGTTCAGACGCGTCGGAGCATCGAACTTCCCAAGCGGATGGAGGTTGAAGAGATATGCCTGTACCGTCGGGGACGGTCCGATAAAGTCGGACTGCGGGCCAACGTTCGGGCAAGCCTCGAGACAGCAGCCGCAGGTCATGCAGTGCGAAATCTCATAAGCCGTCTCAGCCGTATGCGGGTTCTGAATTGGAGCATCTTTGACATCCCACGTACCATCGACTTCAATCCAGCCGTGGATACGTTTAAGGCTCTCGAACATAACGGAGCGATCGATGAGCAGGTCACGGATAACCGGGAACGTGCGAGCCGGAGCCAGATGAATCGGCTGCTCAAGGTTATCAACCAGCGAGCAGCAAGCCTGACGAGCTTTGCCGTTGATAACCATCATGCAAGCGCCGCAAACCTTCTCCAGGCAGTTGCATTCCCAAACAACCGGAGCGACTTTTTTGCCGTCAACGGTCACCGGATTTTTCTGGATTTCCATCAGGGCGGCAACGATGTTGAGGCCCGGACGATAATCTACTTCGAACTCCTGCGTGTACGGCTTGTCATTTGGGCCGTCCTGGCGTTCGATAACGAGTCTGACTTTCTTCTGTTCTGCCATTCTATTTGTCCTCCCCCATTACTCTTTCTTAGCTACAGCGTAGTTACGCAGACGCGGCTTGATGAGAGAATGCTCGAACTCACGATAGGAAACCTCCGGCTCGTTATTAGCAGCATCGAAGGAAACAACGGTCGTGTACATGAATTTCTCATCATCACGGCCAAAGAATACGAGATCATCATTGCCATCATCCGTCATAGCACGGCCAGTCTCAGCATCGAAATGATACTTGCCGGTCTTCTCATCGAAGGCTTTCTTCTTCGCATCATCCCACTGATCATAGTCGGATTTGAGGACAATCTTCGCATGAGCACCACGGCTCTCGTCACGCAGCAGTGCGGACTTCGTGATGGCCATTGCATAGATAATCATGTTGCGGAGCTGACGAACAAACATTGCTTCCTGGTTTGCCCAGTTGCCATGGTCAGTAACACCGATGTTTTCCCAGCGTTTGAGCAGCTCATGAAGCTCCTTCATGCACTGAGCAAGGCCCTTGTTATCACGCTCAACGGAAACATATTTGTACATGATGTCGCCGAGCTCATGATGCATCTGATGTGCGTTCTCCGGACCATTCATGTTGCGGATACGGTCGAACTCTTCTACGCACTCTTTGCGAGCTGCCTCAAGCTCCGCTTCCGTAAGAGCATCGCCGAGTTTGCCGCTGCGAGCCAGACGCAGGGATTCCGGACCGGAAATCGTGCCGGAATAAGTTGCCGACAGCAGGGAGTTTGCACCCAGTCGGTTAGCACCATGATACTGATAGTCGCACTCGCCGGAAGCCATGAGGCCCGGGATGTTCGTATGATGCTCACGGTCAACCCAGATACCACCCATGGAGTAATGGATGGACGGGAAGATTTCCATCGGTACCTTACGCGGGTCTTTACCTACGAAATCATCATACATCTCGAGGATACCGCCGAGTTTGCGCTCGAGGTAATCAGCCGGGATATGGGAAAGGTCGAGGTATACACGGTTCGGGTTCTGCATACCGAGGCCCATGTGAACGACGACTTTGTAGATAGCACGGGAAGCAACGTCACGCGGAACGAGGTTGCCGTATGCCGGATACATATCCTCGAGGAAGTACCAACGCTCTTTCTCGTGGGTTTCCGGATTTTCGCGGTAAACCCATACGCGGCCACCCTCACCACGGCAAGCCTCAGACATCAGGCGGTTTTTATCCGAACCCGGGATTGCCGTCGGATGGATCTGCAGGAATTCCGGGTTACCGATTTCAGCGCCCTGCTGATAAACAGCGGATACTGCCGAACCGTTACAAATCGTGGAAGCCGTGCAGCGGCCATATACCTGGCCAGGGCCGCCCGTTGCAAGGATGACGACATCAGCCGGGAACGAAACGATCTCGTTGGAGTTCATGTTCTGGGCAACGATACCACGGCAGATACCATCTTTGTTCTTGATGATCTTGATGAATTCCCAGAACTCATATTTCTTGACGCCACCCTTGACTTCCCAGCGGCGGACCTGCTCATCGAGAGCATAGAGGAGCTGCTGGCCCGTCGTGGAGCCGGCGAATACCGTACGTTTGTTTTTCTGTCCACCGAAGTTACGGAGGTCGAGAACGCCTTCAGCCGTACGCGTG